>JBAXUD010000269.1:0-4962 GCA_037129875.1 Mycobacteriaceae bacterium | reverse complement strand
GAACACACATTAACCCTGAGCCCCCCAACCACAAATTGGGGGGCTCAGGCATATCCGTATGTCGGGGACTCAGGCGGAATTGAATTCGAAATCGACGCGTCCTATGAATTCCGATCGGCCCCCCCAAGAAGCGCGATCAGGCGTGCGCTTCCGGACAGATGCTCATAGCCAGAACGCTGGACTCACGGACCGTTTCTTGGATAGGGATTCCGGAATGAGGACCTCAACCGGCTTCGCGCGGCCCTAGCCGTATCCTCTACCCGATGGCTGGAGACGAGAACAAGGGTGCCGATGGCCGGCCGATACGTCGTCCCGACGATCCCGGCCGCGGCCGACCACCGCGCAAGAGCAGCTCCGCCCCGCGGCGATCCGGTCCCGACCGGGCCCGTCGGGCCCAGCCGCAGCATCCGGGAGACGCCGGATCCGGGCTGCAGGCCGGTCCGCCCATCCCGCCGACCATCGAGGCCAAGCAACTCGCACCCGACGTCCGAGCCGAGCTGCTGACCCTGGACAAGTCCACCGCCGACACCGTGGCCCGCCACCTGGTGGCGGCCGGCGAACTGCTCGACGAAGACCCTGAGGCAGCCCTGGCGCATGCCCAGGCGGCCCGTCAGCGGTCCGGGCGCATCGCCGCCATCAGAGAAGCCGTCGGCGTCGCCGCCTACCACTGCGGCGACTGGGCACAGGCGCTGGCCGAGTTCCGGGCCGCCCGACGGATGGGCTCGAAGTCCCAGCTGCTTCCGCTCATCGCCGACTGTGAACGCGGTGTCGGCCGCCCCGAGCGCGCCATCGAACTGGCCCGCAGTCCGGAGGCCGCCGCGCTCACCGGCGACGACGCCGATGAGATGCGCATCGTGGCCGCCGGTGCACGCGCCGACCTCGGTCACCTGGACCAGGCGATGGCGTTGCTGTCCTCGCCGGCGCCCGACCCGTCCCGCACGGGCGCCACGGCGGCGCGGCTCTTCTACGCCTATGCCGAGACCCTGCTGGCGCTCGGCCGCACCGACGAGGCGCTGCAGTGGTTCGTGCACTCGGCAGCCGCCGATGTCGACGGCGTCACCGATGCCGAGGACCGCATCGGCGAATTTGCCTGAAATGACAGCCCTTGCCCGGCAACATGATTGCCTGTTGCTCGACTTGGACGGCACGGTGTTCCGCGGCCACGCACCCACCGTTGGAGCCGTCGAGACCCTCGGTGCGGTGCAGTGCCGTTCGCTCTTCGTCACCAACAACGCCAGCCGCTCGGCCGACGAGGTCGCCGACCATCTGGTCGAACTCGGCTTCACCGCCTCCGCCGACGATGTCGTGACCAGCGCCCAGAGCGCTGCGCGCATGCTGGGCCAACGGCTTCCCGCCGGTGCGAAGGTCCTCGTCGTCGGAACCGACGCCCTGGCCGCGGAGGTCAGCGCCGTCGGACTTGCCCCGGTGCGGACGTTCGCCGAGGACCCGGTCGCCGTCATCCAGGGCTTGTCGATGACGATCTGCTGGGCCGATCTCGCCGAGGCGGCACTGGCGGTCCGGTCGGGTGCGGTGTGGGTGACCTCGAACCTGGATGCGACCCTGCCCACCGAGCGGGGGCTGCTACCCGGCAACGGTTCCCTGGTCGCCGCGCTGCGGACCGCAACCGGCGCCGAACCCCTCGTTGCCGGCAAGCCGGCACCCGCTCTCATGCAGGACGCGCTGGCCCGCGGTGACTTCCGGAGTCCTCTCGTCGTCGGGGACCGTCTGGACACCGACATCGCCGGCGCCAATGCCGCCGGCCTGCCGAGCCTGATGGTCCTGACCGGAGTGAACAACGCCAGCGATGCGGTGTACGCAGTTCCCGAGCAGCGTCCCACCTATATCGGTGCCGATCTGCGGTCGCTGCTCGCCGACGCCGACTCATTGGCGATCGCTGCGCATCCCGCCTGGAAGATTGACGTCGGCGCCGCAGCGGTGACCGTCACCGCAACCGGAGTGGAGCCCGATGCCGACGGCCTGTCGATCGTGCGGGCCCTGGCGCGGGCGCTCTGGGACGCCGGCCCGGGCCGGCAGCAGCTTGCGCTGCACGCCGGTGATGACGCCGCCCGCTCTGCCCTGCAACGCTGGTCGCTGCCCGGCGGATCTTCAACGAGCGCGGCCGATCCGCTAGCGTGATTGCTGAGATGAACACCGATCCGCAGCAGATTCGTGCCCGGGTGGACGCCGTCCTGGCTGATCTTCCCGACGTCGACCCCGAGGCGTCCGAGAACGCCGACGTGACCGACATCGACGACGCGGGCCGCCGTCTCGAGGAGGCGCACCAGATCCTGGTCGACTCTTTGGAATCGGTCGAGAAGGGCTGACTGGCGCATGACGCGCCGCGCCCGGGTCGACGCCGAGCTGGTCCGCCGGGGACTTGCCCGATCGCGGCAGCAGGCCGCTGAACTCATCGGTGCCGGGCGGGTCACCATCGACGGCATGCCGGCGGCCAAACCGGCCACCGCCGTGGCGGTGACCGCGCAGCTGGCCGTGGAGGATGCCGGGGAGCGGACGTGGGTTTCGCGCGGGGCTCACAAACTCATCGGCGCACTGGATGCGTTCGGTGTCGACGTGGCCGGCCGCCGCGCGCTGGACGCCGGCGCATCCACCGGGGGGTTCACCGAGGTGCTCCTGGATCGCGGGGCGGCCGAGGTGGTGGCCGTCGACGTCGGATACGGGCAGCTGGCCTGGTCGCTGCGCTCCGATGCCCGGGTGCGCGTCATCGAGCGCACCAACGTCCGGGATCTGTCCCCGGAGGCTGTGGGCGGGCCGGTCGACATCATCGTCGCCGACCTGTCGTTCATCTCGCTGTCCACAGTGCTGCCCGCACTCACCGCGTGCGCAGGCCCGCACGCCGATATCGTTCCGATGGTGAAACCGCAATTCGAGGTCGGCAGGAGCCAGGTGGGCGCCGGCGGCGTCGTCACCGATCCGCAGCTTCGGGCCGAGGCCGTACTCGGGGTCTCCCGGCGGGCGGCCGGCCTCGGTTGGCACACCGTCGCAGCGGTGGCCAGTCCGTTGCCCGGACCGTCGGGAAACGTCGAGTACTTCCTGCGACTGCGTGCTCAACCCGACGGCGCTCTGGCGGGCGAGGACCTCGACGCCGCGGTTCGGCGGGCCGTCGCGGAGGGTCCGCAGTGACCGAGATCGCGGAGGGTCCGCAGTGACGGGTGCCCCAGCGACCAGAACCATTCTGCTGGTTGTCCATCCCGGTCGGGGCGAGGCGAACGAAACCGCCCACCGGGTCGCAAAGACATTGGGACAGAACGGTATCCGCTTGCGGGTTCTCTCGCGCGAAGCCGTGGACCGCGGTGCTCTGCACCTCGACCCGGCTGATCTGCGGACAACCGGAGCCGATATCGATGTCGTCGAGGACGAGCAGCATTCCACCGATGACTGCGAACTCGTGCTGGTGCTCGGTGGGGACGGCACCTTCCTGCGTGCCGCCGAACTGGCCCGCAACGCCGAAATCCCCGTTCTCGGAGTCAATCTCGGCCGCATCGGCTTCCTGGCCGAGGCCGAAGCCGAAGCGATCGACGAGATCCTCGAGCATGTCATCGCCCGCGATTACCGCATCGAGCACCGGATGGCCCTGGACGTTGTGGTCAGCGTCGGCGAAGAGGTCCTCTCGCGCGGCTGGGCGCTCAACGAGGCCAGCCTGGAGAAGGGCACCCATCAGGGCGTGCTGGGCGTCGTGGTGGCCATCGACGGCCGGCCGGTCTCTGCGTTCGGCTGTGACGGGGTGCTGGTGTCCAGCCCGACCGGGTCGACGGCATACGCCTTCTCAGCCGGTGGGCCGGTGGTGTGGCCCGATCTGGAGGCCATCATCGTGGTGCCCAACAATGCCCATGCGTTGTTCGCCCGCCCGATGGTCACCAATCCCAACGCGGTGATCACCGTCGACGTCGGCCCCGACAACGCCGACGCGGTGGTGCTCTGCGACGGCCGGCGCGAGGCGGTGGTGCCCGCCGGCGGCCGTCTGCAGGTGACCAAGTGCCAGACGCCGCTGAAGTGGGTGCGGCTGGACAGCGCACCCTTCACCGACCGGTTGGTGCGCAAATTCCGTCTGCCCGTGACCAGTTGGCGCGAGCAGTAGATGCTGGCCGAGATCCGGATCGAGGCGCTGGGTGCGATCAGTTCGGCCACCGCGGAATTCGATCGGGGCCTGACCGTCCTGACCGGAGAGACCGGTACCGGCAAGACCATGGTGGTGACCGGTCTGCACCTGCTCGGCGGCGCACGCGCCGACGCCACCCGGATTCGGTCCGGGTCCACCCGCGCGGTGGTGGAGGGCCGGTTCAGCACCTGCGACCTCGACCCGCCGATCGCCGCCGAGGTCGACGAGATCCTGGAATCCTCCGGCGCCGACCGCGACGACGACGGCAGCATCATCGCGCTGCGGTCGGTCAGCCGGGACGGGCCCTCTCGGGCCTACCTCGGTGGGCGCAGCGTGCCGGCGAAGACCCTCACCACCTTCACCACGGGTCTGCTGACGTTGCACGGCCAGAACGACCAGTTGCGGCTCATGCGTGCCGACGAGCAGCGCGCGGCCCTGGACCGGTTCGCCGGTGCGGCCCCGGCACTGGAGCGCTATCGCAAACTGCGCGACGAGTGGCTGGTCGCCCGGCGAGACCTCGTCGACCGGATCAACAGTGCCCGCGAGATGGCCCAGGAAGCCGACCGGCTGAAGTTCGCCCTCGCCGAGATCGAGACCGCGGACCCCGCACCGGGCGAGGACGAAGCGCTGGTGGCCGACATTCGCCGGCTCTCCGAACTCGACGCGGTCCGCGAGGCGGCAGCCGGTGCGCGAGCAGCCCTCTCGGGTGCCGACGCCGACGGGCCCAACGTCGACAACCGTTCTGCGACAGATCATCTCGGCCGCGCCGCCACGATGCTGGAAGCGACCGGGGACACCGCTCTGATCGCCCTGGGCCGCCAGCTCAGTGATGTCCTCAATGTGGT
>JBAXUD010000268.1:0-5005 GCA_037129875.1 Mycobacteriaceae bacterium | reverse complement strand
GCAGGCGGCCACGGTGACTGCCGCCAGCGCCGCGATCAGCAACCGCTTGGTTCCCCCGCGAGCGCTCATTCCGATGTGTCTGTTCCTCGCGCGAGCGCTCATCACCGATACTCGCTCATCCTCGGCCACAGCCCCAGCGCCACTGCCACCGCAGCGCCCACCGACAGCAGCGCCCCGCCCACCGTCGTGCCCGACAGCACCCGCCGCGCGGAAAGAATGTCCGAACGCAGCTGTGTCCGGCTCTCCTGGATCCCTTGAGAGAGGGCATCATTGAGCTTGTCGAAGGCGGCGGTGGAGTCGCCCTCGCCGGTTCCCAGCGCCACCTCGGTGGCGGACTGGTAATTGCCCACCGCGATGTAGTCGTTGATCCGCTCGTCGGCCTGCCGCCACTTGTCGAGCAGCTGATCCGCCTGTGCCAGACCGCTCTTGTCGACGGTGTTCTTGCGGGCCAGATAGTCCCCGAGTTGCTGGCGCATCTGATCGACGCGCTGGTAGTAGGACCGCTTTCGGACGTCCTCGTCACCGCGCCGGATCAGCGAGAGGGTTTCGTCGGCCCGGGCCTGCTGGGCGGTGATGGCCAGGTTGGTCACCGTGCGCAACGAGTCGGCCGCGGTGTTCTTGGCCGACCGGCTGCCGGCAGTGGAGATGCCGAGGGCGGTGCCCACCCAGACGATCATGATCGCAATGGCCAACCCGCCGGCGACCAGGCCGATGTTCACCCGCCGCTTGGTGTGGCGCGCCAGCCAGCGGTGGGCGAAGAGGCCGAACCCCAGCGTGGCGGCCACCACGATGATGACCGGGGCCGGAATCTTGGCCGAGGCGGTCGTCTCGGCATCCACCCGAGCCGAGGTCGCCTGGTAGAGCCGCTGCGCGTCGGGCAGGATCGTCTCCTGCATCAGCGTCGAGGCCTCCGACAGGTAGGAAGAGCCGACCGGGTTGCCCATCCGGTTGTTGGTCCGCGCGGTCTCGATCAGCCCGGTGTACACCGCTAGCCGCGCGTTGATCCGTCCGAGCAGTTCGACCAGCGGCGGGTCGGTCAGATCGCTTGAGGCCTGCGTCACGGCCACCGCAGCGTCGGTGATGGCCTGTTCGTAGCGTTGACGCACGGGTTGCGGCTCGGATCCGGCGATGAACGCCGTTGCCGCGGCGGCATCGGCCACCGACAGCGTTGTGTAGAGCTGGCCGGCCGCGAACGCCAGCGGCTCGGTGTGGTGCAGCACGGTGGTGAGCTGATTCTGGCGCTCGTTGATCGTGGTGGAGATCGCGAAGGCGCTCAAGACTCCGAGCGCGGCCAGGATGACGCCGATGGTCAGGATGCGCCCCGGTGTGGTGCTGACGAACCACCACCGCGGGTGAGCGGGCTCGATCGGCGTCCGTTGCGCCAACGGTTCAGTCGACGGATGCGCCAGCTCGACGGTCACCTCGGGTGGACCTCGATCCCTTCACCTGAAATCTCTATGAGTAAAGCTTAAGAGTAGGCGCAACAAATGGCTCGCGATCGCCCGGAACCGGCGCGACGTGGCGCGCGCCTATCCTGAAATCCGTGCGAGGCGACGGCGACGACTGGGTGGTGTCTTATAGCGGCACCTACCACTGGGGGCTGCATGGCGCCGCGGGACTTCTGTTACGCGCGCCCTGGCACGATGGCACCCCGGCGGTGCTGCTCCAGCACCGCGCGCCGTGGAGCCACCAGGGTGACACCTGGGGTCTGCCGGGCGGAGCACTGGACAGCCACGAGGCCGCGGAGCACGCCGCGGTGCGGGAGGCCCATGAGGAGGCCGGACTGGAGGCCGAGCACATCACGGTGCGCACCACCGTCGTCACCGCGGAGGTAGAAGGCCCCGATGGCACGTGGACCTACACGACAGTGGTCGCCGACGCCGCCCAACTTCTGCTGACTGTGCCCAACCGGGAGAGCGCCGAGTTGCGGTGGGTGCCCGAGGCGCAGGTGGCCGATCTTCCGCTGCATCCTGCCTTCGGTCAGAGCTGGGTGAGGCTGCGCAGCACCCCCGTTGTGCCCGACCATGACTGCGGGCTGGAACTGCCGCACACCGTGGTGATCGGTGACGATGTATTCGCCTGGTGCGTGCCGGCCGAGTTCAACCAGCCGCCGTCAGCGCCTCGCTGAGCCGGCGTGCCGCTGCGCCCGGATCTGCGGCGTCAGTGATGGCCCGCACCACCACGATGCGCCGGGCACCGGCATCGAGAACCTCGCCGAGTCGCTGCTCATCGATGCCGCCGATGGCGAACCACGGCTTGTCGCAGTCCATCGATGTCACCGCCCGGACCAGGTCCAGGCCGGGGGCCGGGCGGCCGGGCTTGGTGGGAGTCGGCCAGCACGGGCCCACGCAGAAGTAGTCGACGTCCTCCATCAGCGCGCGGGCCGCCTCCCCGGTTTCATGGGTGGAGCGGCCGATCAGCGTTGCGGGGCCGACGATTTCGCGGGCCACGGTCAGAGGCAGGTCATCCTGGCCGAGGTGCAGGACATCCGCCCCGGCGGCACGGGCGATATCGGCGCGGTCATTGACCGCCACCAGGGCGCCACGCCGGCGGGCCGCGTCGGTGAGGATCTCCAGCGCCGCCAGCTCGCCGCCGGCCTCCAGCGGTCCGAAGCGCTTCTCGCCGACCGATCCCTTGTCGCGCAACTGGATGATGTCCACCCCGCCGGCCATCACGGCGTCGGCGAACTCGGCGAGATCACCGCGTTCGCGACGCGCGTCGGTGCACAGGTACAGGCGGGCAGCCTTCAGCAAGGAGCCGGAGGCGGATTGCGCGTCGGCATCGCGGGAGGGGGGTTCGTGCACACCGCGACGCTAGCGGCTAGCGTGGACTTTCGGCACGGGAGTCCCGGGAAACGGGGACTGAGAGTGGGCGCGACGAGCCGGCCCTTACCGTCACACCTGATCCGGGTCATACCGGCGGAGGAAGCGAGGGGCGCCGAGCATGGACGAGTCGCTGGCCGTGATCGGTGGCGGTGTGATCGGTCTGTCGGTAGCGCGCCGGGCGGCGCTGGCAGGGCTGGCGGTGCGGGTGCACCGCACCGGCGGGCAGGAGCGAAGCGACTCGGGGATAAGGCCCGGCGGGCAGGAGCGAAGCGACTCGGGGAAAACTCGCGATCTGCACGGCGCGTCCTGGGTCGGCGGGGGCATGTGCGCTCCGCACAGCGAGGGATGGCCCGGCGAAGAGCGGCTGCTGCAGATCGGTCTGGAGTCGCTGCGGCTGTGGCACAGCGGATTCACCGACGGACTGCCCCCCGACGTGGTGACTGCGCGAGAGTCGCTGGTGGTTGCCGTCGACCGCGCGGACGCCGCCGACCTTCGAACGGTGGGGGAGTGGCTGGCCGGCCAGGGGCATCCCGTCACGATGACAAGCGCGGCCCGGGACGTGGAACCACTTCTGGCCCAGGGTATCCGGCACGGTTTCCGTGCGGTGGACGAACTGGCGGTGGACAACCGCAAACTGTTGAGCGCTCTCGAAGGACACTGCGAAACACTCGGCGTCCAATGGGCTGGCCCGGTCGAGACACTTGACGACGCCCGCGACGGCGTGGACACCGTGGTGATCGCCAACGGCATCGACGCGCCTTCGTTATGGCCCGGACTTCCGGTCCGGCCGGTCAAGGGCGAGATTCTGCGGCTGCGGTGGCGCCAGGGATGTATGCCGTTGCTGCAAAGGGTGGTTCGTGCACGCGTGCATGGGCGGTCGGTATATCTGGTGCCGCGCGCCGACGGCGTCGTCGTCGGCGCTACGCAATACGAGCATGGCCGCGACACCGCTCCGTCGGTGACGGGGGTGCGGGAACTGCTCGACGACGCCTGCGCGGTGATGCCCTGCCTGGGCGAGTACGAGGTGGCCGAGTGCGCGGCCGGGCTGCGGCCCATGACGCCGGACAACATCCCACTGGTGGGCCGGCTCGACGAGCGGACGCTGGTGGCCACCGGCCACGGTCGCTCCGGTTTCCTGCTCGCGCCGTGGACGGCCGAGCGGATCGCTGCCGAACTCCACCTGGGAGTAAACGAGATAGAGGTCAGAGCGTGAAAGTCACCGTCAACGACACGGAGATGGATGTCGACGAGGACACCACCGTCGCCGCCCTGCTGGAATCACTCGGCTTCCCCGACAAGGGAGTGGCAGTGGCGGTCAACTGGGCGGTCCTGCCGCGTTCGGAGTGGTGCAGCGCTGTTCCGGCCGACGCGCGGGTCGAGGTTGTCACGGCGGTGCAGGGTGGCTGACACCGGCGATCTGACTATCGCCGGCCGCAGCTTCGGCTCCCGGCTGGTCCTAGGCACCGGAGGGGCGCCCAATCTCACGGTCCTCGAGGAGGCACTCGTAGCCTCCGGTACCGAAATGACGACGGTGGCGATGCGCCGGATCGATGCCGAGGGGGGCACGGGGGTATTGGACCTGTTGTCGCGGCTGCACATCACCCCGCTGCCCAACACCGCCGGCTGTCGCAGCGCCGCCGAGGCCGTGCTCACCGCGCAGTTGGCGCGCGAGGCACTGGGAACCGCCTGGGTCAAGCTCGAGGTGATCGCCGATGAACGGACGCTGCTGCCCGACGCCCTGGAACTGGTCCGTGCCGCAGAGCAATTGGTCGACGACGGATTCGTCGTGCTGCCCTACACCAACGACGATCCGGTGCTGGCGAGACGGCTGGAGGACACCGGGTGCGCGGCGGTGATGCCGCTGGGTTCGCCGATCGGCACCGGGCTGGGCATCTCCAACCCGCACAACATTGAGATGATCGTAGCGGCCGCCGGTGTCCCGGTGATCCTCGACGCCGGCATCGGCACCGCAAGTGATGCCGCTTTGGCGATGGAATTGGGCTGTGACGCAGTACTTCTCGCCAGCGCCGTCACCAGGGCCGCTGATCCGCCGGTGATGGCGGCCGCGATGGCCGCCGCCGTCACGGCGGGGTACCTTGCGCGTCACGCCGGACGGATTCCCAAACGTTTCTGGGCACAGGCATCGAGCCCGGGCCTGAAGTGAAGAGGCGATATGTGGC
>JBAXUD010000267.1:0-5026 GCA_037129875.1 Mycobacteriaceae bacterium | reverse complement strand
CTACTCATGGGAATCTCTGCGGCACTGATCTATCCGACCACCCTGGCCATCATCACCGACACCTTCCGCGACCCCAAGCAGCGCGCCGCGGCGATCGGTGTGTGGGGTGCGGTGACCGGCCTCGGTGTCGCACTCGGCCCGATCATGGGCGGGGCCTTGCTGGAGTCGTACTGGTGGGGCAGCCTGTTCGTGTCGCTGGTGCCGATCGCGCTGGTCGCCGCGCTTGGCGCCCTGGTGTTCATCCCCAAGTCGACACCGGAAGCCGGCGCACGACTGGATCGCGGTGGCCTGCTGCTCTCGGTGGTGATGCTCGGAGCGCTCGTCTACACGATCATCGAAGCCCCCGCGCACGGCTGGACAGCGCCGCGGACGCTCGCCGGCTTCGGTCTGGCCCTGGTGGCACTGGCCGCTTTCGTGTGGTGGGAACGGCGCCAGGATGATCCGCTGATCGACGTCAGCCTGTTCGCCAATCTGCGCTTCAGTGCGGCCAGTGGCGCGGTGACCGTGGCATTCTTCGCCCTCTTCGGCTTCATCTTCCTCATCACGCAGTTCTTCCAGCTGCTGCAGAACTACGGACCGCTGGAGACCGGGGTCCGGATCCTGCCGGTGGCCCTGTCCATCGCGATCGGATCGGTGCTCGGCAACGCACTCGCAGTCACCCGAATCGGCACCAAAGCGGTGGTGTTCGTCGGATTGTTAATGCTCACCGCGGCGTTCGCCTGGGTGGCGACGGTCAGCGTGGACGTCTCCTATCTTCAGGTGGCTTTGCAGATGGTGTTGCTCGGCGGCGGCCTCGGACTGACCACCGCACCGGCCACCGACTCGATCATGGGCGTGGTCAAACCTGAACAGGCCGGGGCGGGCTCCGCCGTCAACGACGCGACCCGTCAGATCGGCGGCACGCTCGGCGTCGCGGTGATCGGCAGCATCTTCTCCACGCTCTACATCAACCGGCTGGCCGACAGCACAGTCCTGCAGGCGCTGCCGGAAGCCGCCCAGGACACGGCCCGCGACGGCCTGGCACAGGGCCTGGCCGTAGCCGCCCAGTCACCGCCGCCGGTCGCCGGGGTGCTTCGCGACAACGTCAGTGACGCGTTCATGTCCGGCCTGCACGCCGGCTGCCTGACCGCCGCCGCCGTATGCCTGGCCGGAGCGCTGTTCGTCCTGGCATTCCTGCCCGCCCACCCGGCGAAAGCCGAACTCGCATGAGCAATCGCGACAAGTACGGGCCGTGGGTGGTGATCACCGGCGCCAGTGACGGCATCGGTCACGCGATCGCCCAGCGCGCCGGCGAGGACGGGTTCAATGTTGTGCTCGCCGCGCGTAGCGAAGCGAAACTGCACGGACTGGCCGCCGAACTGGCGCAGGCGCACGGAGTTGAGACCCACGTTGTGCCCGTGGATCTAAGCCAACCCTCCGAAGTCGCAGCCCTTCTCGATGCACTCGACGGCCGGGATGTCGGCTTAGCCGTGCTGGCCGCCGGGTTCGGAACCAACGGACCGCTCGCCGACTCTCCCATCGCCGACGAACTGGAGATGATCGGCGTCAACGTCACCGCCGTCGCGCAGTTGGCCCAGGCGTTCGCCGGCCGGATGGTCGCACGCAAGCGCGGAGGCATCGTGCTGTTCGGCTCTGTCCTCGGCTGGCAGGGTGTGCCGGGCCAAGCGAACTACGCCGCGACCAAGGCGTATGTCCAAAGTCTCGCGGAGGGGCTGCACGGGGAACTGAAGCCGCACGGCGTGGACGTCCTCTGCGTGGCCCCGGGACCGGTGCACACCGGCTTCGCCGCACGCGCCGGCATGACGATGAAATCGGCAGCGACACCGGATGCGGTCGCCGATGCGGCATGGTCTGCGCTGGGGCACCGGGTCACCGTCGTGCCGGGGTTGCAGGCGAAGTTCATGACCGCGTCATTGAAGTCGCTCCCCCGCTACGTACGCAGCCTCATCCTCGGTCGGGTGGTGGCGTCGATGCGGGCCTGAGGTATCAACGGGTGACAACCATCTTCAGAGCCGGCTCCAACCAGCGATCTGCCGCCGCATCCCATTCGACGACCGTCGTGGGCACGGTGAGTGGGTCGATGCGCCCCGCCGCCACCAGATCAAGAACCTCGGGTAGGTATCGCCGGGAGTCGGCACGCGAGGTGTGGAAAGTGATTCCGCGGGTGTACATCTCCAGCAGCGGCAGCGGTGTTCCTGACCCGAAGTGGATCGTCACCGGGGTCAGCCGCCCATAGGCCTCGGTGGAGCGGATGGCGCAATGCAGGCCTTCGACCGCCAGAGAACCGGCGACGACGATCGGGGCCCGATCAAGTCGTCGGGGAAATTCACCTGCGAGATCGATCACCTCGGCACCTAGATCTGACGCCACGGCCAGACGCTGAGAGTCGCTGTCGGCGTATCGGATTCGTCCCGCGCCCAGCGCCTGCGCGCACAGGATCGAATACAGGCCGATCGAGGGGGCGTCGCCGCCGACGATCAGCACCTGCGCCCCCGGCCGCTCCCGAAGGCCGTCGACGACGGTGCGGTAGCCGTCGATGACGTTGTCGCCGATGGTGGCCAACGCGACGTCACTGATCGACTCCGGCGCGGCCAGCAGCATGTGATCGGCGTCGGGCACCAGGAGCAGGTCGGCCAGTCCGCCGCCGTGGCCGCCGCCGGACTCGCCGAAACCGAACGCTGCCCCTGCCCGCGCCTGATTGGGTTCACAAGCGGCATAGTGCCGTTCGCTGCACGGCGTACACGTTCCGCACGACACCTGAAACGGCACGGCAACCCGTTGCCCCGGCTTGATGCGGGTGACCTGCGGACCGACGTCGAGGACTTCGGCCGCGATCTCGTGCCCCACCGGGAACGGTCCGGGGAAGATGCCGAAGGCCGCCATCGCGATATCGAGATCGCAGCGGGAGACCGCCAGTGGACGAACGACGGCCTGCCCGGGCCCGGGTACCGGATCAGGGGCGTCCTGCCATTCGAGCTTGCCGGGTTCGGCGAAGACCAGTTGCCTCATCGCGTACCGGCTTGCGGTTGGGTCGGGTCGATCAGCTGTAGGGCGGCGACCCGGCCTTGGCGGAGGAACTCGACGACCTCGACCGCGGTGGCGCGGACTTGTTTCTGGGTGCCGCGTTCGGGTCCGAGCAGTGCGGTCACCGCGGCGCTCATAACACCGAGGGGATCATCGGCAGCGACCGGCACGGGAGCGGGCCCGATGAGTGACATTGCGATGCCGGTGATGAGCCCGTGCAGCGCGAAAGTCTGGTCGGCGATGTTCCAGTCACTTCGGGCCAGCCCATTGCGGCGCCAGATCGGCAGGATCGCGTTCAGCACCGCACCGGGCCCCAGGGCATCGTGCAGGGCAATGGAGCGGGGATGACGGGTGAGCACGCCCAGTAGGTCTTCGTCATGGCGCTGCAACGCCGCGACAAGCGGCTTGCTGGTGGCGATCTGGAGCATCAACGGGCAGAAACGGGACGGACGGGCGAGATCCGGATCCTCGGTCAGTGTCTGGATCAAATCGTCGATCAGGCTCAGGAATCCGCGCCCGATGAGTCCGACCAGGAGGTCTTCCTTCGTCGGCCAGTACAGGTACACGGTGCCTTTTCCGACGTGCGCGCGCTGCGCCACGTCGGCGACGGTGAAGCCCTTGGCGCCGCGACCTATCAAAAGATCGTTGGCCGCATCGAGCAGCCTCGCGGCCTTGGCCGAATGCAATTCCGGCAGATCACCCAGCGAAGTGGTCATCGGGCTGACTCTAGCGCGCCGGCGTCGGTCGGCAGTCAAACTGACCAGATTGGTCGAATGGTCAGTTTCGCGCTATCATCGGAAGCCAGACCTCCAACAGATCGGATCGAGATGGGCCAGTCACTGCAGACCGAGTCAGACCGCATTCACGCGATCAGGAAGACGATCTTCTCGGTCGCGGATCGCCTCGATCCGATCGTCGATCTATGCAAGCCCTACGTCGACGGATTAGAGAACCTCCCGCGTGACGGACGGTTCCTGCTCGTCGGCAACCACACGGCCTTTGGCTTAGCCGAGATCGTCCTGATTCCCTACTTCGTCCACCGGGAGCTCGGGGTCCGCGTACGCGGTCTCGCGGAACGGTCCCTGGGCAATATGCGCGGCCTTCCTGCGGACGTGTTCGCGGCGGCCGGCGCCGTCGTCGGCAACCAGGAGAACGGTGCCGAGTTGATGCGACACGGTGAAACCCTTTTGGTGTTCCCAGGAGGCGGCCGGGAAATGCCGAAGTTCAAAGGTGAGGACTACCAGCTCTTCTGGAGGGGCCGGAGCGGATTCGCCCGCCTGGCCATCGCCCACGACTACCCCATCGTCCCCGTGGGACTGGTCGGTGGTGATGATGTCTACCAGAGCCTTGTCGAACGCGACAGCGCGTGGGGGGGCATGGGTCGCCTCGTAGCGAAACACGTTCTCCGGCAACCGGAGATCAACATCCCGCTGATTCGCGGTGTAGGACCGACATTGATTCCACGCCCCCAACGGATGTATCTGCGCTTCGGCACCCCGATCAACACCTCCAGGCCGGCGCGGGCGGCCGCAGCCAAATGGGAAGCAGGCGTCAAGGAACGAACGCAGAGCGCACTGGAAGCCGTCCTTGCCGACCTTCAGGAGTTGCGCGAGTCCGACCCGTTCCGGAGTCTCAGTCCCTTGCGATGGCGAAGCGCCTATCCCGCACCCGCCGCCCACAGCAGAGCTGCAGCGCCCACCAGCTCGATCAGGAAGTAGAACCAGTTCGGATAGAACGCCTTGGGCCGGTCAATGAGGCCGGAGACCAACCGTCCGAACGCCATACCTGCCAGTGCGGCGGCCACGGTGATCAGGATTCCCTCGCGCGCAGGGTGGTTCGTAGCGGCCAGGGCCAGCATCCCGGCGATCGCCACACCGAATCCGCCGTAGACGGCTCGCACCTCGGCTCGGGACTCCGGGATGGGCAGCGTGATGCCGAACGGGCGAATCAGTGCGGCAGGCCGGGCCAGCGCGAACAAGCCCATGCCGAGAAAGAACACGCC
>JBAXUD010000266.1:0-5032 GCA_037129875.1 Mycobacteriaceae bacterium | reverse complement strand
TGACAGTGGCGCGACCGCCCGGAGTTTCACCGGATTCCTCCACCCGTCGGGGTGAGGACTCTGAGCATAAGCCCAGGGGTGAGGTGTCGAGTCCGTTTCCCGCTTACCTCCGGGGAACGTGGAGAGCCGCCTCGTTCGTCGTCATGGCAGAATCGCCGTTGAGCCACCGACCCCAGAAGGAGCGATGAGACGCGCCAAGCGCAAACCCCGAAGACCCCGGCCCGGATGTGACGACCGCCCTGTCGCCGCGCATGGGGGACTCAGGTGGTGATCGCATTGGGCATCGGTCTCGGTGTCCTCGTCGTCCTTGCCATTACCGCGGTCACCGGGTATTTCGTTGCGCAAGAGTTCGCCTACATGGCCGTGGACCGGTCGGGGCTGAAGGTCCGCGCGGAAGCGGGTGACGCGGCCGCAAGCCGAGCACTGTCGATCACGCGGCGCACGTCGTTCATGCTGTCCGGTGCCCAACTCGGCATCACCGTCACCGGTCTGCTCGTCGGGTACGTCGCCGAACCACTCATCGGGGTCGGAGTGGGAGATCTCCTCGGCGGCGCCGGGATCCCGGCGGCTCTGGGCCTTGCGATCGGCGCAGTGCTGGCGGTGGTGTTCTCGACCGTCGTTCAGATGGTTTTTGGTGAGTTGTTCCCGAAGAATCTGGCGATCGCCCGCCCGGAACCGGTAGCCCGGTGGCTTTCTCGTTCCACCGCAATCTATTTGGCGCTGTTCGGCTGGCTGATCAAACTCTTCGATGCGTCGTCGAACCTGCTGTTGCGGGCGTTGCGGATCGAGCCGGTCCACGACGTGGAGCATTCAGCGACCGCACGCGACCTTGAGCACATCGTCGCCGAGTCGCGACAGACCGGCGAGTTGCCGATCGAGCTGTCCACCTTGCTCGACCGGATCCTGGACTTCCCCACCCGCACCGCGGAGCACGCGATGATTCCCCGTGCACAGGTGGACGTCGTGGGAGCCGACGACTCGATAGAGACCGTGTGGGCGAAGATGGCCGACGGCCACACCCGATACCCCGTGATCGACACCTCACCCGACGAACTGCTCGGCGTGGTGCATCTTCACGACCTGCTGCAAGACACCCGCATCGGCACGGCCCGAACGGTGTGTCGACCCGCGGTCATCGTGCCGACCACTCTGCCGCTGCCGGCGGTCCTCGCCCAACTGACCAGCGCTAAGGAAGAAATGGCGCTAGTCATCGACGAGTACGGCGGGTTCGCCGGTGTCCTGACCGTCGAGGATATGGCCGAAGAGCTCGTTGGTGAGATCGCCGACGAACACGATCCCGAGGACGACGACATCGTCTGCCTCGCAGACGGATGGCTGCTTCGCGGTGACGTCCATCTCGACGAGGTGGCCCGCACGCTTGGTCAAGAGATCCCCGAGGGTGCCTACGAAACCCTCGCCGGCTTAGTCATCGCCGGTTTCGGCGGCCTACCGGCCGTCGGCGACGCGGTAGATATCCCGTTGGATCCCCGTCCTGCGGACCTCGCTCATGGCTTGGCGCCTGTCCACCGTGCACTGCGCGCAGAAGTCCGTGCCATCGACCACCGTGTCCCGTCCTCGATATTCGTGGCAGTCCTCACCGGCACCGACACCGGCGTAGAGGCAATCAAGTGAACAATCCGTGGATCTTTCTCGCCGTGACCACCGGGCTAGTTGGCGCGAGTGCGTTCTTCGTCGCAGTGGAGTTCGCCCTCATCGCCGCTCGCCGCTCCCGCTTGGAGGACGCCGCCCCACACAGCCGGGCCGCGCGGGCTGCGTTGCGCAGCGCCTCGGAATTGTCGATTCTGTTGGCCGGCTCCCAACTCGGCATCACCGTGTGCACCCTGGCGCTAGGCGCGGTGACCAAGCCCGCGGTGCACCACTGGCTGACTCCCGCTTTCCAGGGTTGGGGGGCGCCGCTCTGGCTGGCCGACCTCACGGGATTCATTGCCGCACTAACCATAGTGACGTTCCTGCACTTGGTCGTTGGAGAGATGGCCCCGAAGTCCTGGGCCATCGCGCACCCGGAGAAATCGGCGACCATGCTTGCCATTCCGATGCGCGGCTTCATGTGGGTGACCCGGCCGGTGATCGTCCGGCTCAATCACCTGGCTAACTGGTGCCTCCGCAGGGTTGGGGTCCAACCCGTCGATCAGGTCGGCACCGGACAGGACCCCGACGCGCTGCGGCACCTGGTTGAACACTCCGCAACCGTCGGCACCCTGGACGAGCGCTACCACGGCCACCTCACCAGAGCCCTCGAACTGCAGGCCCTCACCGTCGGAGACATGGTGCACCCCAACGCTTCACCGAGCAGCGTCGCCCCGGACGCCACCTGCGCGATGATCCAAGAGACGGCCAAGCGAACCGGCCACCTCCGGCTGCTGGTTCGCGGCAACGGGCACGTCGACGGTGTCGTACACGTCCGCGACAGCCTGCAGATGCCATCCGAGACCACCGCCGCCGATCTGATGCGCCCCGCCGTGACCCTTGATGTCTCGGTCCCGGTGTACGAGGCGCTGAGGACGATGCGCGAGAAGCGCGGCCACCTGTGCACCGTGACTGATACCGGCGAAATCATCGGGCTGATCACCCTCAACGATGTGCTTGAGCGTCTACTCCAATCTGGCACCGCGGCAGCCTGATCCGGTTACCCACCGGGCAATCGCCTGGCCGAATCGTCCCGATGATGAGCGCCCGGGCCGACGTTGCCGGCAGGGTAGGCGTGGATCATCGCGGTGGTCAGCTTGGGGACGGCGTGGGTGAGCTCATGTTCGGCGTCGTGGGCGATGCGGTGCGCTTCGGCCAGGCTCAGGGTGGGGTCGATGTCGAGTTCGGCGTCGGCGTGCAACCGATGGCCCAGCCACCGCAGCCGCACGCTGCGTACCGACCGCACCCCGGGCCGGGCGGCCAGGGCCGCTTCGGCGGCGTCGACGAACGTCGGGTCGACTCCGTCCATCAGGCGGCGGAAAACATCGCGGCTTCGGTGCTCCAGAAGAGCGAAGCGCCCCTGAGAAGCTTGGTGAAAGCCCGGGGCTGGAAATCGATCACCCGGGCGTACCTATTTCGGGAGGTCCACCTGTCGACGGGATGAAGCTGTCGCTGCCCCCCACCTGCATACCTATCTCGGGAGGTCCCCCTGTCGTCGGGAAGAAGATGTTGGAGCCTCCATCCGTATTCCCGCCGGGTACATCGGAACTGCCGTCAGGGGGCGAAGCGGCGTTTTCTTCCGCGCATGCGAGTAGGTCAGCGAGGCTGCATTCGCCCGGGCCCGGGTCGGCGAGGCTGATGGGGGCTAGCGCGAGTCCTGTCGGAAACAGTAAGCCGAGCAGCGTAGCGCTGGCGACCAAGCGACGAAGATCGTTCATCGATCGAACGTACAACTGCCGAACCCCCCGTCAAGGTCTTTTTCAGCTGGGGTCGCCCCCGTTTCGTCCCAGATCTACTCTCAAGTTGGTCGGCGATGTCGTGGGAGAAAAGCGCGAGTTCCACCGAACTTCGGTGGCGAACCCGGTGAGCATCAGGCTGCGCTCACCTCGTGAGTATTGCAGCCGGCCCGACCGTTGCGGCCGCTGCCGGTGTTCGGGAGTTGCTGGCGCGCACCGCCTTTACCGCACCCGCTTCCCCGACCGGGGGGCCGCCATTCCCGATCGGCTAATCCGGCGCGCTGAGTTATCCGCCGGGTATCTCCAGGATTTGGTAGAACTCGATCGTGCCGCCCTGCTGGCGGTGCGGATTGGTTTCGAAAATCGCATCCAGTGCGTCGACGGTGTCGGCTTGCACGATGGAGTATCCGCCGACGTCGCCGCCGCCTCCTGGGACTGCGATGGTTGCAGCGCCGAAATCGATGATGGCGTCCCCGACTTCGTCTTTCCAAACAAGCCACGCCGCATGTTGTTCCCCGGTGGGCGCGCCCATTTGTTCGGGCCCTGAGCCGCCAGCCTTGAACAACGCCAAATACTTTTGCACTGCAAACTCCTTCTCTTCTGCGGACTCGGAGATATCGTCCTACCGGAGTAAAGCCGACCATAAGGCCACCCGCAGCCGAAATGGGATTGCCTTCGAAACAACAAGCGCATCATCGTGCCCACTAGCAACGCAATCACCCAGATGAGAGGGGAGGACAGACATGTCCCAGTTTGATCACATCACTTTCGTGGTCACCGACGTCCCATTCGCCCTGAAGTTCTTCGCCATCCTGGGCTTTGAACAGACCCACGTGGAGCGGATCTCCGGCCCGCAGATGTCCTCATACCTGCGTCTGGAACATGCCGATGCGGACCATTACACGCTGTCAGCCAAGGAAAACGGGGACTACCAGGAGGTGCAGTTCCTCTACTTCCACAGCCCAAAGGCGGAGGTCGACAAGGAGACCGAGTTCATGGGTCGAACCGGCTTCAACCATGTCTGCTTCCGGGTTGCCGACATGGACGCCACCCTTGACAACATGCGGTCAGAGGGGATCAAAGTCTACGAGCAGGAACTTCCGGCCTTCCTGGATCGGAAACTTCACTACGTGGAAGGCCCGGCCGGGGTCACCGTGGAATTGGCCCAGTGGCTGGTGCCAAGGCCCTGAGGCCCAGATCGACAGGCCCTCGTCAGCACGGGCATTGCACCCATCGACATCTCGACCGGATCATCGCAGTAACCGGTCGCGACGTTCGCGTTCGCGTTCGCACTGGCAGACGCGCAGATCCAGGCGCGTCACCGGGCTGACTGTTCAGCAACAGCGCCGGCATCGACATCGAACCACGGGATCCGATCCTGATCCTGACCGAGGCCGGCAAGAAGCTCATCGCTGCGGTGCAGGATGACGCGGTACAGGACATCGCCTGGATCCGGTACGGCTTCCGGTCCGGAACGCGGGTCCTCGAGCAGGCGTTCCCGGGAGTCGCGGTTCCACCGAGCGGAAGCGTCCGCGGGTCTCGGTCCGGAAATCGGCAAGTTCCGTCTCGACGCTCGTGAGTCGGTCTCCCAGCCCGCTACATCACCACGGTCGGATCACCGGAAGCGGCGGCGCGGTATACGGATTCGA
>JBAXUD010000265.1:0-5041 GCA_037129875.1 Mycobacteriaceae bacterium | reverse complement strand
CCCACGCTACGACTGCTGTCGAGTGGTCGGCAGCGTCAGACGGGTTCCAGCGGAGTTCTGACAGGATCTCGTCATGCATTCGGCAGCCTCATCGGGCATCCGCCGGACCCTCACGGCGCTGATGGGTGTGCTCGACACCGCGGAGAAGTCGTCGCGACAGCCGTTCACCGAGCCCTCGATCATGGTGCCGCATGTCGCATCGAAGGGGGTCGGGTCGAAGAGGTACGGCTGGACGCACTACGGGGTGATGATCCCGGATCTGCCCGAGCCGCACCGCTTCTTCTCGGCCATGTCGCTGATCGGCGCCACCGGATCGCTGGCCTTCGACAACGACCACGCCCTCGTCGATCAGCCACGCCGCAACGCATCGGTGGTCGTCGGCACCGCGGCCTCCTATCCGGCGCATTTCGGCAACTACTCCACCGACCGCGACTTCACCTGCGCACCCGACGGGTCGTTGGTGCGGTTCGGCGATGAGCTGACCATCGCCGGCCGCTATCCGGATTACCGCCTGAGCGGACGGTTCGGCGGCGTCGAGGCGGATCTGCAACTGACCAACACCGACAAGGTGACCTGGTTCGTCCGCAATCCGGTCTACAAGCACCTCAGCCTGCTGACCGAGTACCGCGGCCGGTTCTCGACGGCGTCGGGCACCCGTGACGTCGCCGGGTTGTGCGCATTCGAATACGGGGCCTGTCCGAGTCCGTACCAGTTGCGCTCCACACCGCTGCCGCCCGCACTCAAAGCGCCGCTGGACCTGTTCGTCTACCAGATCATCAATCTCGGACCCGATGACCAGGTGCTGCTGAACCACCATTGCATCGGCGGTCAGGCGTTCATCACGACAGCACTGCACCGTGGGCGAAATGCCTACGGCCGCAGCCTCGGCCGGGCCGAGTTCCGCGTCGAGCAGTACCGGCAGACCCCGGAGCAGACGCCGTACGGCATTCCGATGCGCATCCCCGCCGTCACCCGCTTCACCGCTCGCGACGAGCGCGGGGTGTCACTCGAGGTGACGGCCGAGTTGGACACCAGTCTCACGTTCGGCCTCGGCAGCGGGTTCGTCACCGGATTCCGCCACGAAACCACCTGGTGCGGCGAGCGGATCGCCGGGCGTGGCTATATGGAATACATCGACCGACGGGCCGGTTAGTGGGCGAAGTGCCGCGCTCCGGTGAGGTACAGCGTGATCCCCGCCGCGGACGCCGCCGCGGTGACCTCGTCGTCGCGAACCGAGCCGCCCGGGTGCACGACGGCCTTCACCCCGGCCGAGGTCAGCACCTCCAGACCATCCGGGAACGGGAAGAAAGCGTCGGAGGCCGCCACCGCGCCGGCCACCCGGTCGCCGCCGCGCTCGACTGCCAGCCGCGCGGCGTCCACCCGATTGACCTGTCCCATGCCGACGCCGACGGTCGCGCCGTCGGCTGCCACGACGATTGCGTTCGACTTCACCGCCCGGCAGGTGCGCCAGGCGAACACCAGGTCGGCCAGCGTTGCCTCATCGGCCGCATCGCCGGCGGCCAGGGTCCAGTTCGCCGGATCGTCGCCCGCGGCGCCCAGTTCGTCGCGCTCCTGCATCAACAAGCCGCCGCTGATCTGGCGGATTTCGACACCGCCGATCGTCGGCTCGGCGGCGACCAGGACGCGGATGTTCTTCTTGCGGGCCAGGATCTCCACCGCGCCTTGCTCGTAGGCGGGGGCGATGATCACCTCGGTGAAGATGCCGGCAACCTGTTCGGCCATCTCGCGGGTCACCTCGGTATTGGCCGCGATCACCCCGCCGAATGCACTCAGCGGATCACACGCGTGCGCCTTGCGGTGGGCATCGGCCACCGATGCGTGCGAGATCGCGATGCCGCAGGGGTTGGCGTGCTTGATGATCGCCACGCAGATCTGCTGGTGGTCGAATGCGGCGCGCCAGGCGGCGTCGGCATCGGTGAAGTTGTTGTAGCTCATGTCTTTTCCGTGCAGCTGCTCGGCCTGAGCCAGGCCCGGCCAGCCGACGTCATCGCTGTACAGCGCAGCCTGCTGATGGGGGTTCTCGCCGTAGCGCAGCAGCGAAGTGCGCCGCCAGTTGCGGCCGAACCACCGGGGAAGTGCTGCCGGCACAGTCCCGTTCTCCGGGGCCAGCGTGGATTCCGTCCAGCTCGCCACCGCGATGTCGTACTCAGCGGTGTGCCGAAAGGCCAGGGACGCCAACTTCTTTCGCTCCTGCAGCGTGAAGCCGCCGTCGCGCACGGCAGCGAGCACGCCGTCATAGCCCAGCGGTTCGACCACGACGGCGACGCTGGCGTGGTTCTTCGCCGCGGCGCGCACCATCGACGGGCCGCCGATGTCGATCTGCTCGACGCACTCGTCGACGTCCGCCCCGGAATCCACCGTCTCACTGAACGGATACAGATTGACCACGACGAGGTCGAACGGCTCGATCTTCAGCTTCTCCAGTGCAGCGAGGTGCTCGGGGTTGCGGGTGTCGGCGAGCAGTCCGGCGTGGATGTGTGGGTGCAAAGTCTTGACCCGGCCGTCGAGCACCTCGGGAAAGCCCGTCACGAACTCCACCGGGGTGACGGGAATCCCTTTGGCTGCGATGGTTTTCGCGGTCGAACCCGTGGAGACGATCGCGACGCCGGCCTCGTGCAGGCCCTGCGCCAGCGGAATCAGGCCGCTCTTGTCGTACACGCTGATCAGTGCCCGCCTGATGGGCTTCCTGCCGATCAATGTCTGTGCCGTCATCCGATAATCGCCTTTCTACCGTTCCAAGTCACACCGCGCGTCGCGAGCGCGGCCAGCACGTCGACCAGAAGCCGTCGCTCGACGGTCTTGATGCGTTCGTGCAAGGTCTTTTCGTCGTCGCCGTCACACACGGCCACGGCCTCCTGAGCCAGGATCGGCCCGGTGTCCATCCCCGCATCGACCAGGTGGACCGTGCAGCCGGTCACCTTCACCCCGTAGTCCAGCGCATCGGGAACCGCGTGCGCGCCGGGAAACGACGGCAGCAGCGCGGGATGGGTGTTGACCACCCTGCCGGAGAATCGGGAAAGAAATTCCGGCCCAAGGATTTTCATGAATCCGGCCGACACGATGAGATCGGGGGCGTGCTCAGCGGTGGCGTCGGCGGTCGCGGTGTCCCAGGCGCAGCGGTCCGCGTAGTCCCCCAGCCGCACGACGTAGGACGGGATCCCGGCATCGGCTGCGATCGTCACAGCCCGACAGTCCCGGTCGGCTCCGACGGCGACTACCCGCGCCGGGTAGTCACCGACCGCGGCATCGAGCAGCGCCTGCAACAGCGAACCGGTGCCCGAGGCCAGCACCACCAGCCGGGCCGGCGCACAGGGCCCCACGCTGATCGATTCGGGCGCTGGCACGGCGGTCAGCCTAGCCGGGCGACGATGCGCGCCCCGCGCGAGGAGGAGTCCGGCGATCGGACCTAGCCGGGCGACGATGCGCGCCCCGCGCGAGGAGGAGTCCGGCGATCGGACCTAGCGGGGCGGTATAGGGCCGTCGGCCTCGATGTCGGCGTCGACGAACATCAGGTCCTCCACATCGTCGAGGTCCGGGGCAGGTTTCACCGGCGGCGGGGCTACGGGCAGAGGTTCGGGTTCGAGTTCGAGTTCCGGTTCAGGCTGGGCCGGCTCGTCCTCGTCGAGTGTGCGCTCAGGGCGGGATTCCTCGGTTTTTTCCGCCGTGGACGCACTCTCGACGAGCAGCCCGTCAGGCACATCGGGCAGATCCTCGGCCTCGTCGAGCGGATCGTCGGATTCGTCGGGCGGATTATCCGAGAACGGGTCATACGGCTCTTCGGCCGGCGCCGGCGCCCGGCGGGGCATCGTGGGAAGGCTGGGACGCCGGCTGATGCCGCCGGCCATCACCACCGTCAGGCCGCCGATGGCGAAGAACCAGAAGAACACCCACGGTCCGAACGTCGCCTGATCCACCCCGACGTGACCGAAATTGCCGAGTTGTCCGCTGCCGGCCAACGCCAGCAGCGCCAGTGCGACCGATCCGATCAACGACGCCACCGCCAGCTTGGCGAAGGCCAGTCCGAACGGGAGGGGACGGCGGGCACACTGCTGACCGATGGCGACACCGGACACCGCGCCGATGATCAACCACGCCACCCAGATCGGGCCCAGCGGGGGCGTCGGCGCCGCCGCCAGGATGGGCAGCGCCGGGATGTCGCCGCCGAACACCGTGAACGCACTGAAGGTCGCAAATCCGATGTGGGCGCTGGAACCCACCGCCACCGCCGCCGCACCGAGCACCACATTGGGCAGGTACAGCAGCGACAGGATCGCCAAGCTCAACTGACCGAAGAACGAGTCGGTGATGCCGAACAGATCCTGCATGGTGCTCCAGTGCACCACCAGTGACAGCGCGACGACGGCGGACGACAACGCCAGCAGGGTCGCGATACCGACCAGTGCCGGGCGTACCGCATCGTTGACCCATCTCGGCACACCCAGCGCATCGAGGGCCCGCGGGCCGATCCGCGAGCCCACCCCGATCAGCGCGCCCAGGCCCTGCACGGCCAGCACGCCGGTGAACGCGCGCAGTGCGTTTGGTGTCTGCAGCTCGGCGATCACCGACGCGGCGTCGTGGACGACGGCGAGGGCAACCGCGGCGATGAGCAGCGGACCGCCGACAGCCGACGACACGATCCAGCGGATGACGAACCACGAACCGCGCGGCGGGGTGATCTGTGCGGTGCCGCGGGCGGTGGCCCACACCATGAGCCCGGCCGGCACGAGCGGGAGCGCTGCGAGCTGCTGCCCGGCAATCGAGACAGGGACCAGATGGACGGCCAGCCACAGGCTGGCCACCGCACCCAGGGTTCCGGTCAGGTCACTGTTGGCGACGACGAGCTGGACGAGGGTGAGCGCCGCAATGACGACCAGCGCCACCAAAGAGGGTCCGAAGGCGACCCGCACCAAGTCACGGGGCTGGGGCGCAACGGTTTTCGTCGGGACCCGGCCCGCACCGGTTGTCGTCGGGCCACGGCCCGCTCCGGTTGTTGTCGGGCCACGGCCCGAATTCCCTTTCA
>JBAXUD010000264.1:0-5045 GCA_037129875.1 Mycobacteriaceae bacterium | reverse complement strand
AAGGGCGCGCCGCCATCGGTCCCGTCGGCGCCCCGAAAGGGCGCGCCGCCATCGGGCCCGTCGGCGCCCCGGCCGATTGGTCCGTCCGGCATGCCGTCCCACAGCAGGATCCGGTTGTTGGCGGTGTCGGCGACGGCGAGGCGCTCCTGGCCGTCGGGACCGCCGGAGTCCAGGCACACCGCATAGGGAAAACGCATGCGGTCGTTGGTGTGCGGGCCGTACGGCCATTCCTCGGCACTGGTGAAATCCGCCTGGCCGACGACCAGGTCGGCGAGTCGGTCGGCGTCAGGTTGCGGCGCCCAGCCCAGTACCCGGTGGTCGCCGGCATCGGCGACGAGCAGCAGGTCGTCGCGGCCGGCAACGTCGTGCGGCCAGCGGAAGCTGTCCGCGCCGGCCGGGCCGCCTCGGTTCTCCGAATGCGAAGCGGCATCGGGCTGACCCAGCACGATGTCCGCGGGCTGGTCCGGCTCCGGAATACCGTTGCGCCACCCGAGAACTCGCCGGTTGCCGGTGTCGGTGACCCAGAACGCCGATCCGACCATGGAGATCCCGAACGGCCAGTAGAACCCCGACGCCGAGCACTGCCCGCCGCGGTTCTCCAGCACCGAGGAAGCATCGGGCTGGCCCAGCACCAGATCGGGGGCCACGTCCGACGACTGCGGCACGCTGTTCCACACCAGGATCCGGTGATGCCAGGCGTCGGCGACGACCAACCGCCCGTCATGCACCAGCACACCGGTGGGAAGGTGCATTCCGCGTTCGGGACCGCGCCCGGCGGCAGCCGGGCCCTCGGTGTCACCGTCGGGCTGGCCGAGCACCACGTCGGCGGGCTGTTCGTCGGCCTGCGGAACACCGTGCCAAATGAGCACCCGGTGATTGCCGGAATCGGCGACCACCACATAGTCGTCGCAGATGTGCACCCCGCGCGGGGAATACATCCACGCCATGGACGGCTGCGCCGACGGCAGAGCCAGACCACCCGGAGCTGGAGCACCCAGCCACAGGTGCGGTTCCCAGCCGCCGGACAGGTCGACAGACGGCACGACGTCACGACGCGGCCCCAGGCCACTGACGTTGTGACGGACGGTATATCGGCTCATGGGGAGACGCGCACCCAGACGTCACCGTCGTCGACCCGCAGCGGCAGCTGCTCGAGCTGGGCCCCGGGCGCGCTGAGGCACTCCCCCGAGGTGGCGTCGAAGCAGAACCCGTGCCACGGGCAGGTCAGTGTCTCGTTGCTCAGGTCGAGCACCGCATCGGTCAGGGGCAGGGCTTCGTGGGCGCACTCGTTGCGGTAGGCCGAGAGCCGCTGGCCGAGGTTGACAACGATGACCTCGACGGGCCTCCCCGCCGCGGTCAGCGTGGCCGGGGTGATCTCATCGACCGGCAGGTCGGCGGCCGGGCCGGCCCGCACCCAGCCCTCTGCGGCCGGGTCGCGGCCGATCCGCAGCGACTCCAGCGGGATCAGCGTGGGCGTCGGCTCATTGGCCACCACCTCCACCCTCATGATGGCCGGAACACCCTGCACCAGAGCATCTTCCACCAGATTGCGCAGGGTCACCGACGACATCGAGCAGCCGTTGCAGGCACCTTCGAGCCGGACGAACGCGGTTCCGTCCTCGACGCGGACCAGCGACACGTCGCCGCCGTGGCTGTGCAGTTGCGGACGCACCTGCTCCAGCACCTGATTCGCATTGGTCACCGGATCCGGGCGCACGATCCCGTGCAACGACAGCAACAGATGCACCACCGGATCGTCGACGAGTTCGAACAACACCGGCCGGGCCGCATCGTCGGCCCGCAACGCGCGCACGATGGTCACCAGTCCGGCGCGGTGCACGGCTTCGATTGCGCCCTGAAGTTCCTCGGCGGCCGCCCGGGCCGCTGGATCCAGGTCGGCCAGCGCGGCGACCGCGTCGTCGACACGCTTAGCCAGCTCCTCGAAAGTGGGCTCGCCGGTGGGCGGTTCAACCGTGGCGGAACGCTCGGCGGTCTCCGACATCCTTCTCCTCAGTCCTGGGGTTGGTCTTCGAGTGAGTCGGTCCTGCTGATGGCCTGCTGGCGGGAGATCTCGTCGAGCACCCCCCGAACCGTGCGCACCGAGTCGTGGTCGCCGAGTTCCTCGAACAGGTAGCGCGCCTCGTACAGCTTGGCCTTCGCCTGGTCGAAGTCGCCGATATGGGCCAGGACGTTGCCCTGGTTGGCCAGCACCCGAGCCCTTCCCAGCGGGTCGGTGTCGCGGTCGCGCGCCTGCAGCACCGCCTCGTACAACTCCACCGCCTCCACCAGATTCGCGGCCTGATGACTCGACGGGGTGTACACCAGTGAATTGGCCAAGTTCAACTGCACGCTGGCCCACTGTTCCGGGTAGTCCTCGCGGGTGTAGACCTTCAGCGCCGAGCGCAGCGACTGCGCGGCCACACCCAGGCGCAACTGATTGGAGGCCTCGGTCATCGGCATCGTGAGATACGCGGTGGCGAGGTCGGCGTGCGCCGAGGCCCACAGCAGCGGCGCCTCCTCGCGGAGCACCAACTGGAGCGCCGAATGGTAATGCGGAACAGCACGATTCAGAAGATCCGGCCGATCCACCGCCTGCTCGTGGAACAGACCCGCAAGGTTGAGGTGAATTTCCGCCCGCGCCACCCGCAGATCGTCGGCATCCTCGAGGGCTCGCAGAGCCTGCTCGAATCTCCGCACGCCCTCACCGACTTCGGCGTGCGCGGCGACCGATCCGGCAGCACCGAGCAGAACCCCGCGCAACGGCGCTGACGATTCGCCGGCGTATTCGGCTGCGCGGTCCAGAATCTGCACCGCGCCCGCCGCGTCGCCCTCGTCGAGGGCCCTACTGGCCTGGGTCGACAGCACCACGGCCGCCAACTCGCCGGTCATCTCGCCGAGCTCGGGCGGGCTGTCGCTACGGCCAAGTGCGAAGAGCACGACGTCGACCAGAACGCCGAATTCGCCTAAAGCCGTGCGCAATTCGGCCGGATCCTCGGCGTCGGGATCCATGACGAACCGGTTGTAGCGGGTGACGGGGTCGTCGGCGGTCAACTGCGCCAGGGCGCTGTCGCGGTCTCCGGCCAGCGCCAGTTCGTGAGCCCGCAGGGCGTCGGGCCACTCGGGAAGCCGGCCGGTCATCAGCGCCACCCGAGCGTCCTCGGTATCGGCGCCGGCCGGAATCAGCATGTAGCCCAACGGTAATCCGAAGGCACCCAGCGGCTGGGGCCGGATCGCGAGCACGGCCGGGTCGCCGGAGACGCCGGCGTCGACGAAACCGATAGAGTCGGTCACAGATCTCCTTTGATGAAGGGTCTCATCCGCGCAGTGTCATCCGCGCAGGGGCCCGCCGCCGATGTCGCGCTGCGCGGCTCGGCGGATCAGGTCGGCGGCCAGTTCGGCGCGGGCCTTGGTGGCGTGGGTGTCGATCCGCTTGCGGACCACGCCGTCGGCGAAAACGACGATGATGTCGACCGCCCACCGGCCCCGCTCCTCCACCACGACCGTCTGCACATCGAAGGCTTCGTCGGTGGACGTCTCTCTGCGAACGCCGGGTCGGGGGAGATCCTCGTCAGTCATGGTCGCGGCGCCCCTCACTGCAGCGGTATCCGCAGCGCCTTGTGCTCATCGTCCCAGCATGCCGCACGGATCCCGACGGGAAAACCGGCCGCGAGCCCCTCCTGAGTCAGCACCGCATGGATAAGCACGGCACGGTCACCGGCCGGGTTGCGTTGTTTGAGCAGCAGCCCTCCGCTGCTGGGCCCGCGCAGCGGGTACAGCCACAACTCGCCCTCACGCGGCACCGCCGCGAGAGCGTCGGACGGAAATCGGCTGGCCGCCAGCGTCGCATCCAGCCTCAGGTAGCCGTCGTCGGTGATCTCCACACTGACCTCCTCGGCGACCTGCGGGCGCAGCGGAGCGAGGAAGTCACGTTCGATCAACGCCATCACCTGCTCCATAGCGGTGCTGACCGGCTCGGAAAGTTCGGCACCCATCTCCATGCCGGCCGCCTCGATGAGGAACACCGTGATGTCGGTGGGGCAGGCATCGCCCAGGGCCCATCGGGCGAACGGGATGGCGTGGTCCCACCGGAACGAGTGGGTGTGCAGACCCTGCAGCGGAGGCAGGTCGGTCAGTTCCTCCCCCGGGACGCGATAGATCGTTCCGGGGGCGGCGCCGGTTGCAGAGGCGTCGACGATCACCACCCGCTGGGCGCCGCGCATCTGAAAACCGACGTCCATGCCGGCGGTTCCGCCGTCGACCAGCTTGGCACCCTCGGGCACCCCGCGGTCCCAGAGGTGACGGATCAGGACAGGGCCGACGCCGTCGTCACCGCGCAGCAGGTTGCCGCAACCGATGACGAGGACCGCGTACCCGGGCGGCTCGAGGTCCAGCGCCGGGTCTGTGGTGTCCTCCGCGGTCACACCATTCCGTTGATGACGAACTTCGACAGCTCCTTGCCGGTCTTGCCGTCGTAAGCGTGCACGGTGCAGACCAGGCAGGAGTCGAAGCTACGCGCGACGTGACCGAGTTCGACCGGATCCTCCGGGTCGACGATCGGAGCCCCGACGAGTGCCTTCTCCATCGGACCCAGGACATCGCTGCCGTCGCGCGGTCCGATGTTCCACGCCGTCGGCGTGACCACCTGGTAGTTCTTGATCTTTCCGTTCTCGATGACGATCCAGTCCGACAGCGAGCCGCGGGCCGCCTCGGTGGAGCCGAAGCCCTTGCCCTCGGCGTACTCGGTGGGCTTGCTGTAGAAGCTCTCCTTGAGGTCCAGTTGGTCGAGCCAGCTGCGCACCCACTTGAAGTACTTCGGCGCCTCGTGCAGACGGGCCAGCTGGCGGGTCAGCACGCTGGGCCCGATCTTGTTGTAGATGTCGAGGAACAGCGGGTCGTTGTCCTGGTGCGTGCCGGCGTTCGGGCCGGCCGCGGCCATCCGGCGAGCCAGCGGCCCGGCCTCCAGCGGCAGGTGGCCGAACCCCTCCACCTCGTAGCGCGGCGACTTGGCCCAGCTGTACTTGCCCTGCCCCCTGCCCTTCTCCGGG
>JBAXUD010000263.1:0-5047 GCA_037129875.1 Mycobacteriaceae bacterium | reverse complement strand
AGCCCGGTAGCACCAGCACCGGCACCGGGCTCACGCGCAGGATCTTGGTGCCGCGGGTGCCGAGGAACACGTGCGCGATGCCGCCACGCGGCGAGGTTCCCAGCGCCAGGATCTCGCCGTCCTGCCACTCGGCGTCGTCGATGGCCTGATCCCAGCCGTTCCCGCTGACGACCTGCAGCACGACGTCCTCACCCACGACGCCGTCGGTCCGCAACCGGGCCAGCATCTCGGCGGCCTGCGTCTCCCAGGCGGCCAGGATCGAATCCTCGGTGTGCAGGCTCACCTCCGGCGGGTACATGGTGCGCCCGCGCACGGCGAAGGTGATCACCCGCAGCGGTACCTCGAGGCGCCTTGCCACGTCGGCGACGCGACGAACCACCTCGACGGAATCCGGCGTTCCCGGGTAGCCGCAGGTGATCCGCGTCAGCAACCCGCCCCGGGGACTGCGATAGCCGCGTGGCGCGATCGCCACCGGCACCGGCGAGGAGTGCAGCAGCCGGTCCGCGGTGGATCCCACCACCACCTGACCCAGTTGGCCGCTGGCCGAGGAGCCGAGCACGAGCAGGTCGGCGTCGAGTTCGGTGACCACGGTGGTCAATCCGCCGGACACCGAGCGGTGGGCGTGGCAGTGGTACTTCACCTCCAGCGACGGGCCGATGGACTCGAGTTCGCGCTGCGCCTCACGTGCCGAGTCGGCTCCCAGCTGATCGGCCCAGGCGGCGTACTCCGCGTCCACCCGCGCCGGTGACGGGAAGGTCCACGGCTTGGGCACGATGGTCGCGACGGTCAATGACGTGCGCAGGGTGCGCGCCGCCCCTGCCGCGAGGTGCAGTGGTGCGTTGCCGCTCTTGCCGGCCAGGTACCCGACGACGACGGTCACGGCACGTCCTGCGGCGGGTGGACGATCTCGACGCCGGCAACCGGACTGCCGGGCCGGGCCGAGGCGGGGCGGTTGAGCGCGCTGTGGTGGCGGCCCCAGATGAAGTAGAACGTCAGCGCCACCGACACCCAGAGCGCGAACGCGAGCCAGGTGTACCAGCGCAGGCTGAACAGGATGTAGGCGCACGCGATGATCGCCAGCACCGGAGTCACCGGATAGCCCGGCACGCGGAAGCCGCGCGGCAGGTCCGGTTCGCGCCGGCGCAGCAGAATCACCCCCAACGCCACCACGATGAAGGCCGTCAGGGTTCCGATGGACACCAGGTCGGCCAGGTAGTCCAGGGGGACGAAACCGGCCATCAGGGCCACCACGATCGCTACGACGATGGTGTTGTTGACCGGCGTCATCGACCGCGGGTCGACTTTGGCGAACATCGACGGCAGCAGTCCGTCGCGGCCCATGGCGAACAGGATGCGGGTCTGGCCGTAGAGCGTCACCAGCGTGACCGAGAAGATCGAGATCACCGCTCCGGCGGCCAGCACGGTGCCCCAGTACTGCGCGCCGGTGACGTTGTCGAGGATGGTGGCCAGTCCGGCCTTCTGGTCGTCGAATTCCGGCCAGTTCTGCGCACCAATGGCGGCGACAGCGACCAGCAGGTAGACGCTGGTGACGGTGATCAGGGCGGCGATGATGGCCCGGGGCATGGTCCGCTGCGGGTCCTTCACCTCGTCACCGGCGGTGGACACCGCGTCCAGGCCGATGTAGGAGAAGAAGATCGTGCCGGCCGCCGCCCCGACGCCGGCGGCGCCAAACGGGGCGAACTCGGCGAAGCGGTCGGTGTCGAACGCGGTGAAGGCGATCACCGCGAACATCACCAGCACGCCCAGCTTGATGATCACCATCACGGTGTTGACCTTGGCCGACTCGCTGGCGCCCCGGATGAGCAACATCGCACACAACCCGACCAGGAACATGGCCGGCAGGTTGACGATGCCGGGCTCGGCGTCCCAGGGGGCCGCCGACAGCGCAGCCGGTAACCGGAATCCCAGGAAGTTGTCCAGCAGTTTGTCGACGTACTGGCTCCAGCCGACGGCCACCGCGGCGGTCGACACCCCGTACTCCAACAGCAGGCAGGCCGCCACACCCATCGCCACCACCTCGCCCAGAGTGGTGTAGGCGTAGGAGTAGGTGGACCCCGACACCGGAACCGCGGAGGCCAGTTCGGCGTAGCAGATCGCCGCCAGCCCGGCGGCCAGCCCGGCGATCATGAACGAGATGATCACGCTGGGGCCGGCCTTCGGGACCGCCTGGGACAGCACGAAGAAGATGCCGGTGCCGACGGTGGCGCCGACGCCGAACATCGTCAGCTGGAAGACGCCGATCGAGCGCTTGAGATTCTCCGAGGCGCCGTGGGCCACCGGTGCCCCGATGACCGGGCGGCGGCGCAGCATCTGCTCGGTCAGAGTTATCGGTGAGGACATGAACGCGCCTCCTGGCTTTTCTGGTTGTGGTGATTATGGAGCCGAGTCGGCAAATGCGCGCGCGAACCGGTCATCCGCAGCAACGGCCACTCCCCGTGTTGTCGCCGATCGTGTAAGAACACCTCGTGAGCAAAGCGAGTGGGATCGTGATCGTGGGGGGCGGGCTCGCCGCCGCCCGGACCGCTGAACAGTTGCGCAAGAGCGGTTACGGCGCCCCGGTCAGCGTTGTCAGCGACGAGCAGCACCTGCCGTACGACCGGCCGCCGCTGTCCAAGGAGGTGCTGCAGGACGCCGAGAAGAACCTCGACGATGTCCTGCTCAAGCCCGCCGAGTTCTACGCCGACAACGACATCGCGCTCAAGCTCGGCTCGCCGGCCCAGTCGCTGGATGCCGCCGCCCGGACGGTGACGCTCACCGACGGCACCGTGCTCGACTACGACGAACTCGTCATCGCCACCGGCCTTGCGCCCAAGCGGATTCCGTCGTTCCCGGATCTGACCGGAATCCATGTGTTGCGGTCCTACGACGAGGCGCTGGCGTTGCGCGAACAGGCCGCCTCGGCCCGCCGCGCGGTCGTGATCGGGGCCGGCTTCATCGGCTGCGAGGTCACCGCCAGCCTGCGCAAGCTCGGGGTCGACGTGGTGCTGGTCGAGCCGCAGCCGGTTCCGCTGGCGACGGTGCTCGGCGAGGCGATCGGTGAGTTGGTCGCGCGGCTGCACCGCTCGGAGGGAGTCGACGTGCGCACGGGCGTCGGGGTGGCCGAGGTTCGCGGGGATTCCGGCCACGTCAGTGCGGTTGAGCTCGCCGACGGGACCGAACTCGACGCGGACCTGGTGGTCGTCGGGATCGGATCGCGGCCGGCCACGGATTGGCTGGTGGGAAGTGGCGTGGCGCTGGACAACGGGGTGCTGTGCGACGAGGCCGGGCGCACCAGCGAGCCCCATGTCTGGGCCCTGGGCGACGTCGCGTCCTGGCGCGACGCCGCCGGGCACCAGGTCCGTGTCGAGCACTGGAGCAATGTCGCCGATCAGGCCCGCGTGCTGGTGCCGGCCATGCTCGGGCAGGACCCGCCGACACTGGTGGTGGTGCCCTACTTCTGGAGCGATCAGTACGACGTCAAGATCCAATGCCTGGGCGAGCCGGAGGCGACCGATGTCGTGCACGTCGTCGAGGACGACGGCCGCAAATTCCTGGCCTATTACGAACGCGACGGGGTGCTGACCGGGGTGGTCGGCGGCGGGATGCCCGGCAAGGTGATGAAGGCCCGCGCCAAGATCGCCGCCGGGGCACCGATCGGTGAGGTGCTGGGGACGGTCTGAGCGCTACGGCAGTCCTGCGGAGATGGCGTCGAACGCATCCCCGAGGTCGTCGCGCAACGACTGGGAATCCGCCGCCTCGCGGCGGGCGAGCCAGTGTTCGTGAGCGGCCAGCGCCACCCCGAGCATTGTCCACCCCACGGTTTGCGGAACCAGGTCACTGGGCTGGGCGCCGGTGCGCCCCGCAATGAATGCCGCCACCACATCACGCCATCCGGCGTACAACGTCATCGAATAGGCCTGTAGCTCAGGGCTTTCCAGGATCAGCCGCATCCGTCGGCGGTGCCGGGCCGCCTCGGACTCCTCGAAGGTGTTGAAGTCCAGCAGTGCCGCCCGCAGGGTCGCGGTAATCGGCAGCCCCAGGTCGGCGTCGTCGAATACCTTGGCGAACTCTCGCAGATGGGCGTCGAAGTCACCCCACGGGATGGCGTTCTTCGATGGGTAGTACCGGAACAGGGTGCGCCGGGCGATCCCGGCCGCCAACGCGACATCGTCGACGCTGACCTCACCGAAGCCGTAGGTCTCGAACAGGTCGATGGCCACGTTCGCGATGTGATCTTTGGTGGTCGAACGGCGACGGCCGACGCGGGCCGGCCGGACCGGCGTGCGTGCGATTGTCATCGCCCAATTCCTTCCCTTTACGGCACCTGATGCCATATTGTGGCAATTTCAGCGGCGGATGTCGCCGATTCACCGAAAGGGGCGCTCGAGATGGAGCCGAACCGAAACGAGACCGAGTCCGCGACCGAGCTGGTCACCGAGAGCCTGGTCGAAGAGGTGTCCATCGACGGGATGTGCGGGGTCTACTGACCGTGTCCACCCACGCTGTGGGTGGTTCGCGAGCAACGAGTGATTCGGCGGCGCGCGACTCGTCGGCGCCGGTGTTCGACGCTTCCCTGTGCTGGCGCCTGCACCCGAAGGTGGCCGTGCGCCCCGAGCCGTTCGGGGCCCTGCTGTACCACTTCGGCACCCGCAAGCTCTCGTTCCTCAAGAACCGGGTGATCGTGACGGTGGTGGAATCCCTGCCCGATCATCCCGACGCGAGTTCGGCGTTGCGCGCCGCCGGCGTCGGCGAGGTGGACGAGGCCCCCTACCTACACGCGCTCGGAGTTCTGGCGGCGTCGAACATGTTGGTACGCAAGGATATCGAGGACATCGAGGAGATCAGGTGACAGCCACAAACGGACTCATCGAAAAGTTCGAGCGGGGCCTGGACGCGCCGATCTGTCTGACCTGGGAACTGACCTACGCCTGCAATCTGGCCTGCGTGCACTGCCTGTCCTCATCGGGCCGGCGTGATCCGCGCGAGTTGTCCACCGAGCAGTGCAAGGCGATCATCGACGAACTCGAGCGCATGCAGGTGTTCTACG
>JBAXUD010000262.1:0-5056 GCA_037129875.1 Mycobacteriaceae bacterium | reverse complement strand
CCCCTGACCCGCGGGCGCGGCGGGCGCCGCCGACGGTGAGGCGGGGCGGCCCGGCGCCGGCGTGGAATCGGCCGTCGCGGGCGGGTTGCCCGGCGCCGCCGATGACGGTGTCCCCGGTGCCGCGGCCGCGGCCGGCTTGGCGGGCACAGGCGTATCAGGTCCCCCCGCCGCCGGCACCTCGGCGGCCGGCGGCGCAGCAGGCGCCGGGGCGTCAGCGCCGGCCGGCGCTGACGGGCCCACCTGGTTGGACGGCGTGCTGTCCGCCATATTGTTCGGATTCGCCGGCCGGGTGCCGAGCAGCAGCAGCGCATCGCTGCCCGACACGTCGCCGTTGCGCAGGGCATGCCAGATTTCGCGGAGGTATCCGGCGTTGGGGTGGTCGGGGGCCTGCTGGGTGGTGCCTGGCGGCAGGCTGTTCGGGCTGGGCAGGTGCTGTACGCCGTCCGCCGGGGTGTTCTCGGACGCAGCGTCGGGGGCAGGAGCCGCTGCCGGCGCCGCGGCGGGCGCCGGTGCCGGGTCACCGGCCGGGAGCTCTGCCGCAGCCGGGCTCACCGGCGCAGCCGGGGCGGGTACAGGTGTCACTGCGGCAGGGGCTGGCGCTGCGGGATCGACGGGTGCTGCCGGATCGGCCGCCGCGACCGGGACGGCGACAGCCGCCAGTCCCACGCCGAGCGCACCAATGGTCACCCGAAACCGTCGTCCACCGAACACTTCCACCTCCACGCCGAAGAAGGCCTTACTCCGGATCAATCAGATCATGCATGTGATTCGTTACAGGCGCCACTCCTGTCACCTCCGGGCATACCGTAAGCGCAGGCCGTCGCGACGCCCGCGCCCACGTGGACCAAAATGGATTCCAGGGTTGGGTGCCGGCCTACGAGGGGGTAGCGCGATGCGGTTTTCAGAAGGTGAGCAGTTGGTCGAGGACTCCGGCGGCAGGCAGAACGCCGGCTGGTTCGGGTTCCACTTCGACGGCGATCGCTGGGAACGGACCGCCGACCAGCGGATCGCAGGCCCGGCGTGACGGTCCTGCGGCGCCATCCACTGGTGTCGTTCTTCGCCCTGGCCTACGCGGTGACCTGGTTGCTGTGGGCCCCGATGGTGATCGCCGGTGTCCCCGCCTTCTCCGAAACCCGGCACATCCCCTCGCCGGCGGCGCTGCCCGGCGTCGCGATCGGCGTGACCGGCACGGCGCTGTTCATGACGGCGGTCACGGGCGGCCGGAGCGGGTTACGACGGCTGCTTCAGCGCCTGACCTGCTGGGATGTCGGCGTGGCGTGGTATCTCGTTGCGCTGCTGCTGTTTCCGCTGACCGAGCTTCTGATCACCGCGGCAGCCACCGGTCCACAAGTGCTGCGGGCACTGACCCCGTCCGCGCTGGCGATCTATCCGGCTGCGTTCGTGTCGCACTTCATCTTCGGGCCGCTGTTCGAGGAGACCGGTTGGCGTGGGTTCGCACTGCCCCGCATGCAGCACCGGTTCGGTCCGCTTCGTGGCAGTCTTGCACTGGGTCTGCTGTGGGGCGGCTGGCATTTCTTCCTGTACCTGCCGTCCTGGATCCATGACGGTGCGCTGGCCGGCATCCTCAGCGCGGTGGTCTTCGTGGCGTTCACCGTCACGGTGTCGGTGGTCTTCACCTGGCTGTCCAATAACACCCGCGCCAGTCTGCTGCTCGTGATGCTGCTGCACGGTTCGGTCAACGGCACCGCCACCTACGTGCAGATGCTGGCCGACCGCGGCATGATCTCAAACGACGCAGCGCTTTTCAGCGCGGGGTTCGGCGCGCTTATCACCGCGGCGCTCGCAGCGCTGGTGATCGCCTGGCTCACCCAAAGGCGGCTGAGCTATCCGCGCTACCGCTACGAGGCCGAACATCTGGACCTCGGGCAGCCGATCGGACCGGCACAAAACCGCACACAGTAGGGACAATGAACGGATGCGACGAATCGTGGCTGCGGCGTTTCTGGCCGGCGCCTTGGCCTGTCCCGCCGTGGTGAACGCCGCGCCGGTCCCTCCGGTCAGCCCGCAGGCCCAGGCCGCCGGTTTGATCGACGTGCGCAGCGTGGTTCCCGATGCCGTGATCGACCTGCGCTACGCCACCGCAGCCAATTTCGTCGGCGTGCCTCTGTACCCGGCTGACGCCCGCTGCCTGGTGCACGAGTCACTCGCCCCGGGCCTGACGGCAGCCGCCGCGCAACTGCGGGTCCAGGGCTACCGGCTGGTGTTCTGGGACTGCTACCGCCCGCACGACGTGCAGGTGCGGATGTTCAACGCCGTGCCGGACCCGGCCTGGGTGGCCAAGCCGGGCGACTATGCCCGCAGCCACGAGGCCGCCCGATCGGTGGATGTCACTTTGGCTGCCGGTGGGCGACTGGTCGACATGGGCACCGACTTCGACGACTTCTCGCCGCGGGCTACGGCCTACGCCACTGACGGTCTCAGCGCGCAACAGCAGGCCAACCGCGCGATACTGCGCAATGCCATGGCTGCCGGCGGCCTGGCCGTCTATTCGGGCGAGTGGTGGCACTTCGACGGCCCCGGCGCCGGAACTCCCCGCGCGATCTTGAATGTGCCGGTCGATTAGCGTCTCGACTTTGCCGTATTGACGGCTACGTAGTGTTCGGCGTGAACTAGGAGCTATGCACACCATGCATCGATTCACTGGCTGGGCGCTGCCGGCGGCCGCCGCAGCGCTGTTGGCCATCATTCCCTCCAGTGTCACCGCGGGGGTGGCGCTCACCGGGTCGGCGCTCTACCTCGGCGGCACCGGCCACCCGCTGACCGTTCCTGCTGACACCACCGAGTACATCGAGGGCTATGTCGACTGGGCGAACTACAACTTCGTCACCCCCTCGCAGTTGTGCCCCGGTTGCGCGCCGGTGGCGGTCTACGGACCCGAGCAGTTCTGGCCGATCACCGGCCTTCGCGACATCAGCTACGACGCCTCGGTGGCAATCGGACTCGACAATCTCAATGACTGCCTGCGCGGGCACCCGTGCACCGTGACCGATCCCCCGTATACGTCGAGCGGTCCGCGCGTCCTCACCGATTCGTCGTACACGGTGTTCGGCTACTCCCAGAGTGGCGCGATCGTGAGCATGCAGAAGAGCGACATGATCGCCCACCCGCCCTCGGGCACAGTCAGTTTCGTGTTCGAAGCCAACCCCAACCGGCCCAACGGAGGCATTCTCGAGCGCTTCGTCGGGGCACACATCCCGATCCTGGATGTGACGTTCAACGGCGCGACGGTGACGAACTCTCCGCAACCGACGCCACTGACCACAGTCGACGCGGTACACCAGTACGACCCGATCGCCGACTTCCCCACCAATCCGCTCAACCTGCTCGCTGACGTCAACGCGTTATTCGGATTCGCCTACGAGCACCCCGAGGGCCAGTCGGGTGCGGCGCTTCTCCAAGGGCAGTACCAGGATTCGACGTACTACCTCATCCCGACCCCCACGCTGCCCATGCTGCTGCCGCTCAACTTCATCCCGTTCCTCGGCCCATTGCTCGCGACCACCCTGGATCCGCCGCTGCGCGTACTGGTGGAAACCGGCTTCGACCGGACCATCAACCCCGGGGCGCCGACGCCGGCGAAGTACTTCTATTTCCCCAACCCGATCACCACGACCGGTGACTTCCTGGCCGCCATCCCCAACGGCTGGGACAACGGAATCTCCTACATCACCGGCGATCCCACCAACCGGCCCTTTCACACCACCCCGGCGGGACCGTACGGGGTGGGCGGCCCGCCGGTGAACGCCGGCGCAATCGACCCCTACGGTCCGCCGACCCCACTGCCCGAGCCGGGTGCACTGGTTCAGTCGAAAGCCGCTGTGCCGGTTATGGTTTCGCGGATAAAAACAGAAATGTCGCAAATAACACCAGGTGGACGAGCCCCTGCTGCGGCAGCGCGCGTCCTTCAGCCATCGTCAACACCGAAACGATCACCGAAAGCGTCAGCAGCACGATCTGCATCGGTTCCAGGCCCAGCGTCAGCGGTCCGGGCAACCACAACATCGCGAGCGCGATAGCGGGGATCGTCAGGCCGATCGATGCCATCGCCGATCCGTAGGCCAGGTTGAGGCTGATCTGCACCCGGTTGCGTTTGGCGTTGTTCACCGCCGCGAGGGTCTCCGGCGCCAGAACCATGAGCGCGATCACCACACCGACGACCTGATAGGGCAGCCCCAGGGAGCTGACGGTGGTCTCGATGGTGGGCGACAGCAGCTTGGCCAGGCCCACCACGCAGATCAGCGCGAGCAGCAACACCGCGGCGCTGCGCCAGGCTTCGCGCACCGAGGGCACGTCGGCGTGCCCGTCGCCGGCCTGGTCGACCAGGCCGGTCACCCGCCCGTGCCGGTCGGCGGTCACCGGCACGAAGAAGTCGCGGTGCCGAACGGTCTGGGTGAACACGAAGCCGGCGTAGAGAACCAGCGATGCCAGCGCCGCGAAAACCAGCTGGGCGCTCGAATACTGAAGTCCCTGAGCGGATACGGTGAACCCGGGCAGCACCAGGCACACGCCGGCAAGCGTGATGACCGTCGCGAGCGCCGCGCCGGAACCGGAGGCGTTGAACGCGACCAGCCGGTGTCGCAGCGCCCCGACCAGCAAGCTCAGACCCACGATGCCGTTGAGCGTGATCATCACCGCAGCGAACACCGTGTCGCGCGCGTACGTCGAAGCCCCCGGCCCGCCGCCGGCCATCAGCATGAAGATCACGCCGACTTCGATGATGGTGACGGCGACGGCGAGGATCAGCGAACCGAGCGGTTCGCCGACCCGGTGGGCGATGACTTCCGCGTGGTGCACAGCGGCGAAGACGGCGCCGAAAAGGCTTGCCGCAATCAGAAGCAGCACCGCGCCGTTGTCATGGTGGGCCCAGCTGGCAACCAGGATCACCGCCGCAGCCAATGGAACCACCAGTGTCCATTGCAGCGGTCTGCCCCGCGCCGTCCGATCCATCACATCACCGTAGTGATGCTCCCGGGGCGGAGGTCAGGCTTCCCGCCGCGCCGGCGAATCAGGCTTCCCGCCGCGCCGGCGAATCAGG
>JBAXUD010000261.1:0-5059 GCA_037129875.1 Mycobacteriaceae bacterium | reverse complement strand
CCGTAGCGGGCGGCCCGCCACTTGTTCTCCTGCACGTGCCAGGGCGGCATCACCGGCAACTGTTCGCCGGCTTCCAGGCGCCGGTCCAGGTCGACGATTAGGCAGTGGGTCAACGCGACCAGCGCCGACAACTCCCGCAGATTGGAGACCCCGTCGAAGATGCGCACCTCAACGGTGCCCAGATGCGGCGAAGGCCTTATGTCCCAACGGACTTCGTTGATGTGGTCGATGATGCCGGTGGTCTTCTGGTCGTGCACGAACCGCTCGAACTGCCGCCAGGTCTCGAACTGAAACGGCAGCCCGGCCGTGGGCAACTGCTGGAACATCATCGCCCGGTTGCTGGCGTAGCCGGTGTCCTCGCCGGCCCAGAACGGCGAGGAGGCCGACAGTGCCAGCAGGTGCGGGTAGTGATTGAGCAGCGAGGAGATGATCGGCATCACCTTGTGGGCCGAGGAGACCCCGACGTGCACGTGCACTCCCCAGATCAGCATCTGCCGGCCCCACCACTGGGTGCGCTTGATCAACTCGGCGTAGCGCGGTGCGTCGGTCAACTTCTGCTCCGACCATTCCGCGAACGGATGCGTGCCCGCGCAGAACAGCTCCATGCCGCGGTCGCGGACCACCTCGCGGGTGGAGCGAAGCGTGGCACGCAGATCGTCCATCGCCTCCCCGACGGTGTCACTGATACCCGTGACGACTTCGACGGTGTTACGCAGTAGTTCCTTGTGCACGTGTGGGGTTTCGCCGATGTCGGCGATCACCGCGGCGGCCTCGTTGCTCAGATCGCGGGTGCCGGTGTCGACGAGGGCGAACTCCCACTCCACACCGAGGGTCGGCCGGGGCGAGCCGGCGAAGTCGATACGAGCCGCACCGGCCCGGCCGGTACGCGGCTCAGCCGGCGCTGAGGACACCGCAGGCGACCCTCTTGCCGCCGTCGCCGGTGGCAAGTGTTGTCTCATCCGGCGGCGGGGCGCCGTTGATCTGCTGGTAGCGGTCGGCCGGGATGTTGGCGAGGTTGTCGGCGCCCGCGTGAATGATGATCGCGGTGCCGTCACCACTGACCAGATCCGCCTTGTTGAAGGCGTTGGTGGTGGTGACCAGCATCGCGGTCCCGTCACCGCGGACCTGAAGTGCCGAGAGGTCGCCGGCGTGGTTGGGGTGGCCGCCCTGCCCGCCGCCCCGATAGTGGCCGCCGGCGGAGAGGAAGTCGCCGGGCGCGCCGCCGTTGGGCGCTACCGAGTTCGCCTCACACTTACCGATGTCGTGGATGTGTATGCCGTGGAAACCGGGGCTCAACTTGCCCGCTGCGGTGGTCTGCACGGTGACTATGGCGTAGGCGTCGTCATCCCTGAACTCGATGGTCGCCGCCGCCACCTGAGTGCCGTCCGGGGCGTTGATCACCGCGTTGAACGTATCGCCGGGGGCGGCCGGTCCGGGGGCGGCCGGCGGCGTGGCGCCGGTGTGCGGCATCGCACCGTGTTGTTCCCCTGATGACGGGGGCGCCTGCGAGCCGGTCCAGACCGGCGGCGTTGTACCCGGCGTGGTCGCCGCGGGTTCGTTGGGTGCGCAAGCGCTCAGCAGCCCAACCGGAACTGCGACAAGCAGGACGGCGAACCTTGCGCAAACGACACGGGATCGGACTGGCGGCAGCATGGCGCTGAGCCTATCCCGTCACCAACACAATCACGCCCGGTGGCTGCTCGGCAATGTCGGGAATTCTGGGCGCCACCGGTGCTTCGAGAATCTTGCCGACCGCGTCGGCGGCGGCCTGCTCGCCCTCGGCCGGGCCGAAATAAACCGTCGTGACAGGAACGTCGGCAGCAGTGATGGTGGCCGACTCGGTGACGTTCCACCCTGCTTCGCGCAGCCGGTCGGAAGTCCGGTTCGCGGCGGCCTCGTCGGCGACGACACTGTAGACCCGCACATCGGACTTGGGGGCCGGCGGCTTGGTCGTGGTGGTGGTGGTCACCGTCAGCGCTGAGGTGTCCTCGGAGTTGTCGCCGCCGGAGCTCATCGCCTGGAATCCGACGAGCAGAAAGATCACGCCGAGGAACAGCAGCACCATCACCATGGCGCGCAGAGGAAGACCCGATGAGTCGGGAACGCGCTCGTTCATTGGGCTTACTGTAAACAGTGCCGGGCCGCGCTCGGCCTCGCGGTCACTGATCAGTGGACCTCGAAGCCCAATCGGCGGGCTGCCCGGGCCTTCTGCCGGCTGGCCCGCAACCGGCGCAACCGCTTGACGAGCATCGGGTCGGCGGCCAGCGCTTCCGGCCGATCGACCAGCGCGTTGAGCACCTGGTAATAGCGGGTGGCCGACATCGAGAAGAGCTCCTTGATGGCGTCTTCCTTGGCGCCGGCGTACTTCCACCACTGGCGTTCAAAGGCCAGGATGTCGTACTCGCGGCGGCTCAGCCCGTCAGGTAGTTCGGCGTCGTCGATTGCCCGTTCGGCACGTGCGGTGGCGCCGTCCATTCGATCCGTGGGCCTTTCAACGAGTCCTAATGACATCCCTGTGGTTCGAAGGCCATTCAATCATGTCCCCGGCGATTGGGACTGCAGCAGACCCGCGCGTCGGCTCACTTTAAGCTTGCCGACCATGGCGGTCCGACCCATCGTGATCCTCGGCGATCCCGTTCTGCACACCCCGACCAGTGCGGTGGCCATCGGCACCGACGGCTCACTGCCGCCCGATCTGGGCGAACTCATCACCGACATGTTCGAGACGATGGACGCCGCCAACGGTGTCGGTCTGGCGGCCAATCAGATCGGCGTGGGGTTGCGGTTGTTCGTCTACGACTGCGCCGACGAGCGCGGCAGGCCCGGCCGCCGTCGGGGCGTGGTGATCAACCCGGTGCTGGAGACCTCCGAGATTCCCGAGACCATGCCCGACCCGGAAATCGATGACGAAGGGTGCCTGTCGGTCCCGGGTGAGTCCTTCCCGTGCGGGCGGGCCCAGTGGGCGCGGGTCACCGGACTCGACGCCGACGGCAACCCGGTGGCACTGGAGGGCACCGGATTGTTCGCCCGGATGTTGCAGCACGAGACCGGTCACCTCGAGGGCTTCCTCTATGTCGACAAACTCCTCGGCCGGCACGCGCGGGCCGCCCGGAAGACCGCCAAGAAGAACGGCTGGGTCGTTCCCGGACTGTCATGGATGCCCGGCGACGTGCCCGACCCCTTCGGCCACTAGAGCCCGAGAATGGACCGGTTGCGGATCGCCACCTGGAACGTGAATTCGGTTCGCGCGCGGGTTGATCGGGTGGTCGACTGGATGCAGCGAGCCGAGATCGACGTGCTGGCGATGCAGGAGACCAAGTGCGCCGGCGACCAGTTTCCGGCGATGACGTTCCTGGGGGCGGGGTATGAGGTGGTGCACCACGGCCACGACCAGTGGAACGGCGTCGCGATCGCCTCGCGGGTCGGGTTCGACGATGTCGTGTGCGGTTTCGACGGCCAGCCGGCGTGGGGCGGTAAGGATGAGGCGCGCGCCATCGGTGCTACCTGCGGCGGGGTTCGGGTGTGGAGCCTGTATGTGCCCAACGGCCGCACCGTCGCCGATCCCCATTACCGCTACAAGCTGGATTGGCTTGCCGCACTGAAGGATACCGCGGAGGGCTGGCTCGCCGACAACCCGCAGGCACAGATCGCCCTGATGGGTGACTGGAACATCGCGCCGCGCGACGAGGACGTGTGGGACGTGGCGGTCTTTCGCGGCAGCACCCACATCACCGAACCGGAGCGGACGGCTTTCGCGGCGATCGAGCACTCCTACGCCGATGTGGTCCGGCCGTACACGCCGGGGCCGGGAACCTACACCTACTGGGACTACACCCAGTTGCGGTTCCCGCGCCGCGAGGGCATGCGCATCGACTTCATCCTGGCCTCGCCGTCGTTGGCGCAGCGGGTGATTCACGCGGAGATCGCCCGCGACGAGCGCAAGACCGGCAAGAACCGGATCGGCTCCCCGAGCGACCACGCGCCGGTATTCGTCGACCTACGCAGTCCCGCTGACCCGAACGAGCATCTTGCCGATGTTGGCTCCGGTGAACAGCCCGTTGAGAGCATCGACGCAGGACTCGAGACCTTCGAAGACGGTCTCGCGGTGCACCAGCCGGCCGTCGGCTCCCCACCGGCGCAGGTCGGCGAACGCCTCGTCGAATCGATCCCACATCTCCAGCGCGTTGAAGCCCTGCATCGACGCAGTCTTGGAGAGCAGATTGACGTAGTTCGCCGGTCCGGGATGCTCACCCGTGAGGTAGCTCGAGATCACACCGCATAGAACGACTCTCGCCTTGGGCGCCAGCCGCCCGAGAACCGCGTTGAGGATCTCTCCGCCCACGTTGTCGAAGTAGACGTTGACACCTTTCGGGCAATGCTGTTTGAGCGCCGCACGGATGTCGTCGTTCTTGTAGTCGATGCAGGCATCGAAGCCGAAGTCCTCCACAACAACTCGGCACTTCTGCGGCCCCCCGGCGATGCCGACCACGCGGGCGCCGAGGATACGGGCGATCTGCCCGGCGATCGAGCCGGTGGCGCCGGCCGCGGCGGAGACCACCACGGTGTCGCCCGGTTGCGGGCGGCCGACCTCTTTCATCCCGAAGTAGGCTGTGGCGCCACCGGATCCGTAGACGCTCATGATGGCGCGCTGGTCGCTCTCCCCGGGAATCGGCGTGCTGAAGATGTCATCGCGGATGAGCACATATTCCTGAAATCCGGTCAGCGTGGTGACGATGTCGCCCACCTGGTATGCGGGACAACGGGACTCGACGACCTCTCCCACGCCGGCGGCACGGATGACCTCGCCGATACCCACGGGCGGGAGATAGCCCGGCTGGTCGTTGAGCCAGGTTCGCACCGCGGCGTCCAGGCCGACGTAGGTGGTACGCAGTAACGCCTCCCCGTCGGTCGGGGTGGGCGCAGGGGCGGTGACCAGTTCGGTGTCTTCCGGGCCGACAAGTCCCACCGGACGGCGGCGCAGCACGATCTGGCGGTTGGTCAGTTCATCGGCCACGGCTCTAGAAGTTACCCGCCACCGTCGTTAATCGGCGCCGTAGCG
>JBAXUD010000260.1:0-5065 GCA_037129875.1 Mycobacteriaceae bacterium | reverse complement strand
ATCCTAGTCGGCGGCACCTCGAAGGAGGCGGCGACAACGTCAGGGCGCGGTGAAGCCCTCGCGCTTGTGTGAGCCGTCGCAGAACGGCTTCTTCTCGGAGTGGCCGCACCGGCACAGATAGGACTTGGCGGTCTCCTTCACCAGGGAACCGTCGGAGGCAAGGATCTCGACCTCGCCGGTAACTTCAAGGGGACCGTCGGTCAGGGATTTGATGGTGACTTCGCTCATGGGCGGAATTCTGCCCCATGGGCTCCGAGGCTCAGGCGCCGACCAGCGATTGGATCCCGTCGCGGGCGAAGTAGAGCAGGAATCCGGCAGCGACCACCCACAGCAGCGGGCTGATGTCGCGGAACTTGCCGACGGCTGACCGCAACACCACCCAGCTGATGAACCCCACGCCGATGCCGTTGGCGATCGAGTAGCTCAGCGGCATGACGGCGATGGTGAGGATCACCGGCAGCGCCACCGAGAACTCGGAGATGTCGATATGACGCAACTGGGACGCCATCATCGCGCCGACAACCACCAGCGCCGCGGCGGCGACTTCGCTCGGCACGATGGAGGCCAGCGGTGCGACGAACATCGCCGCGAGGAACAGCGCGCCGGTGATCAGGTTGGCCAGTCCGGTTCGGGCGCCCTCCTCGATGCCGGCGCCTGACTCGATGAAGACGGTGTTGGAGGAGGCCGACGTCGCACCACCCACCATCGCGCCCGCTCCCTCCACGATCAGCGCGGCACGCAGACGCGGGAAGTTTCCGGCCGAATCTGCCAGCCCTGCTGCGCGCGACAGCCCCGTCAAGGTTCCGAGCGCGTCGAAGAAGTTGGCGAACACCAGGGTGAACACCAGCATCGTCGCCGCCAGCACCCCGATGCGTTCGAAACTGTGAAAGTTGAACGCCCCCAGAAGGGAAAGGTCGGGCAGCGCGAACGGTGAACCGGACAACCGGGGGACCGACAGGCCCCATCCGCCGGGGTGATCGACCGCCGCGCCGAGATGCCAGATCGCCTCGACGGCGATGGCGACCACGGTTCCGCCCAACAGGCCGATGAGGATGCCGCCGCGCACCTGGCGGGCGACCATCACCCCGGTCAGCACCAGGGTGACGATGAAGACCAGGGTTGGCACGGTAGTGATCGATCCGCGTCCTCCGCCGCCGAGGCCGACCGGGGGAGACGGCAAGCCGGTCGAGGCGATGAACCCGGCGTCGACCAGGCCGATGAACAGAATGAACAGACCGATGCCGGCGGTGATCGCAAGCTTGAGTTGCATGGGCACCGCGTCGAACACCAGTCGCCGCAGACCCGAAACCGCGAGCGCGACGATGATGAGGCCGTCGATCACCACCAGGCCCATAGCTTCGGGCCAGGTGAGGGTGCCCACCATCGAGGTCGCCAGGAACGAGTTGATGCCCAGGCCGGCGGCAAAAGCGAACGGCAGCCGGGCGATCACGCCGAACAGGATCGTCATCACCCCGGCCGTGAGCGCCGTCACCGCAGATATCTGGGTGAACTGCAAGTGGTTTCCGGCGATGTCCTTGGGGCCGGCCAGGATGATGGGGTTCAGCACGATGATGTAGGCCATCGCGATGAAGGAGACGATTCCGCCGCGCACTTCGGCAGCGACGGTCGACCCGCGTCTGGTGATCTCGAAGAATCGGTCGAGACGGTTCACGGAGCGACCTTAAGGCTTAGGTCGCGGGTGTGCTCTTTTCGCGCTTGCCCAGTGGGGTCGGTTCGACCACGCCGATCTCGGCCGGGTTCGTGATGGCTTCGGGCAGGAACTTCTCGATGCAGAAGACGAACAGCGCGCCGCCGATCAGTCCGCCGATCACCGGGGCGACGATCGGAATCCAGAAGTACAACTGCGGACCGTTGGCGGAGAACCAGGCCTCGTGGTAACCGGTCAGAAATGACGCCAGGCGCGGGCCGAAATCGCGGGCGGGGTTGATGGCGTACCCGGCGTTGGCGCCCCAGCCCAGGCCGATGGCGACCACCAGCAGGCCGATGATCAGCGGGCCGGTATTGGCCAGTGGCGGGTTGTTGACCGCACTGGTGAGGGCAAAGATGACGGCGACCAGGATCGCCGTTCCGATGACCTGGTCGGAGAATGCGGTGACCAGCGACACGCCGCTGTCCGGCGAGGTGGAGAAGATGCCCTGGGTGGCCTTGGTGTGCTGCGGGTCGACTTTGTAAATGAGGTCGCTGTAATTGAACCGGACCAGCAGGGCGCCGGCGAAGGCCCCGGTGACCTGGGCGCCGATGTAGGGCGCGATCTTGCGGGCCGGGAAGCCTTTGAAGGCCGCCAAGGCAACGGTGACAGCGGGATTGAGGTGCGCGCCGCTGAGTCGCCCGGCGACGTAGACCCCCATGGTCACCCCGAGGCCCCAGCCCCAGGCGATGGAGTTGTAGTCCCCGGTGGCGCCGGGGTTCGTGCCCAGCTCGGTCCCTCCGGTGACGACCTGGGCAACCACGCCGCATCCGAACAGGATCAGCAGCATGGTGCCGAAAAACTCCGCAGAGCACTCGCCTAGCAACGGTGTTCGTTTCACTGGAGGTGCACCCTTTCAGCCAGATTGATGCACCGGAAGGTAGCAACGTCGACGGTGCGGTGTGGGGCTTTACGCAAAAGGTTCTCGCGCAACGGGCATTTCGTCGGATTCGTGGGCGATACGCCCGTGCCGGATCATCCGCCTATTCGGCCTCACATTTCGGGCGCTGAGGAAATACTGGTCCGGTTCGACGCGACTGAGGGGGTCACAACAATGAGTGCTGGAACATTTGCGGGCCGAGTCGGTGCGCAGCACGAGACGGTCGATCCCGTTCCGTTTAGGCCCTAGCCGGGTGCCAGAAGCAGCCGCCAAGCGCCGCCGTCGGCGGCTCGCTGTCCTGCTGGCCGTGCTTGTTGTGAGCGCCGTTGCCGGAGTGTTGTTCTGGCAGGAACGCTCGGTGTCCGGCGGGATGTCCGGGGCTTCGCCGACCTGGCGTGCCGGCCAGCCGACATCCAGTGGGGTTGCTGCGACCACCGGTGCGGCAGTGCCTGCCACCGGCGGCCCGGGGTTCGACATCGCGCGCCAGCAACTGAAGGCGCTGCAGGTTCGGGGCTGGGACCGCACCTCGGACTTCCAGCGCTCCCAGTTCGGGGAAGCCTGGAGCGACGACGTCAACGTCGAATTCGGCCATAACGGGTGCAACACCCGTGACGACATCCTGCGCCGCGACCTGAAAAGCCTTGTGGTCCGGCCGTTTACGTGCTTCGCCCAGAGCGGAACTCTCCTCGACCCCTATACCGGCGCCACGATCGAATTCGTCCGCGGCCCGCGGACCTCGAACAGCATCGAGATCGACCACGTCGTCTCCCTGGCGGATGCCTGGTACAAGGGCGCTCGGGCCTGGGATCCGCAACGCCGGCTGGACTTCGCCAACGACCCACGCAATCTGCTTGCCGTCAGCCCACAGGCCAACTTCGACAAGGCCTTTCGCGACGCAGCCAGTTGGTTGCCGCCGAATACTGCGTTCCGTTGCGATTTCGTCGCCCGGCAGGTCGAGGTGAAGACCGCCTACGGATTGTGGTTGTCGGCCAAGGAGAAAAGCGCGATGACCGACGTGCTGTCGCGCTGTTAGCCTCCCGTGATGACGACGCGACGGCCGGTGGCCGTGGTCACCGGTGCCAGCCGAGGAGCCGGCCGCGGCATAGCCCGCGCGCTGGGGGCAGCCGGATGGCGGGTGTACCTGACGGGCCGGACGGTAGGACCGGACGACGCGGCGGCGGTGACGGCCGCCGGTGGCGAGGGCATCGCGGTTCCGGTGGATCACGCCGACGATGCCTCGGTGGGGGAGCTCTTCGGGCGGGTGGAAGCCGATGGCGGGCAGTTGAACCTGCTGGTGAACAACGCAGCGGCCATCAGCGACGCGCTGACCGACCCGGCGCCGTTCTGGGAGAAGCCGCTTGCCCTGGGCGATGTGATCGACGTCGGCCTGCGGTCTGCCTACGTGGCGTCGTGGCATGCCGCGCCCCTGCTGCTGCGCGGTGAGCGTGGGCTGATCGTGTTCACGTCATCCCCGGGGGCGGCCTGCTATATGCACGGTCCCGCCTACGGCGCGCAGAAGGCCGGCTTGGACAAGATGGCCGCCGACATGGCCGTCGATTTCAGTGGTACCGGGGTGTGCACGGTGTCGATCTGGATGGGGATCCTGCTCACCGAGCGGATGCAGTCGGCCTTCGGTGGCAACTCCGACGCGTTGGCTGCTTTCGCCGAGCATGCCGAGACACCGGAGTTCACCGGCCGGCTCATCGACGCGCTCTACCGCGACCCGGACCGGCCGACACTGTCGGGGCACACCGTGATCGGCGCGGAACTTGCCGACCGCTACGGCATCACCGACGACGGTGGCCGACGCCCGCCGTCACACCGGGAAGTGCTCGGGGCGCCGCGGGAACCAAGCACTGTTGTTGTGCGGTAGCCGTGTTGCTTTCAGGCTCAATCGATTTCGCCGATCGAGCGGACATGCTGGCTGACACTCTCGATCGCCATCTCGTGAGCTAACGCAGGGTCTCCATACTCAAGAGGCCGGCTGACGAAGATCGTTCCCAAGCCCAGCGAGTCCGCTGCTTCGAGGTCGTAGGGATGACAGGCGACCATAGCAACGTCGTCGGGACCAAGTCCGAGGTACCTCAGTGCCCGCTGATACACGGCGGGGTCGGGTTTGAACGCCCCGGCCAATTCGGCGGTGAAGATCGCGTCCATGTCGATGGCGAGCCCCTTGAACAACGAAATCGCGGTGCTCATATCGGTGTTCGACAGCGTGGCCGTGATCGCGTGCTCACGCAGCCGGGCCATTCCGGCGCGAACATCGGGCCACGGCTCGAGGCGCTGCCAGCTGCCGGCGACCGCCTCCGCGGCTGCTCGATCCGGGGCGGGAAGTCCGTAGCGCGCGCAGACATCGCCGAATCCCGCCTCATACTCGTCCTGCACTCGCCGCCAGTTCGCGACGCTTTGCGGGACGTATCGCACCCTGTGGAAATAGTTTTCCCGCCAGGCGCGAGTGAACTCGGCGGCATCGACGT
>JBAXUD010000026.1:0-15268 GCA_037129875.1 Mycobacteriaceae bacterium | reverse complement strand
CCGACCAGCGCCAGACGTGGGCGTGTGGGCCTACCGACATGCTGGACGCCGTCGAAAAGCATTGGGCTGCAGCCGGTATCGCAAGCCGGCTGCACATCGAGCGGTTTCGCCCCACGATCATCGCTACGGGTGACGGCGGTTCCGTCACCTTCTCCGCATCCGGTACCACCGTCGACGACGACGGCAGCCGGAGCCTGCTCGACGCCGGTGAGTCCGCCGGGGTGCTGATGCCTTCGGGCTGCCGGATGGGCATCTGCTTCGGCTGCGTGGCGCCGTTGCGTCGCGGTGCCGTCCGAGATCTGCGCACCGGAACGCTGACCACTGCCAACGACGGCGACGGTGTCGTCATCCAAACCTGCATCTCGGCCGCCGCCGGCGACTGCGACATCGACCTCTAGAAATTCCCTCGAACGCAAAAGGACACCACCATGACTGCCTTACAACGCACCTCCCCCAACCCGATAGCCCACCTGTCCACCGAGGACATCGAGAATCTCGGCGCCGAACTCGACGCCATCCGCGAGCAGGTCATCGCCAGCCGGGGCGAACGCGACGCCGCCTACATCCGCAGCGTCGTGACCGCTCAGCGCCGGCTTGAGCTCAGCAGCCGTGCCGTGCTGCTGTTCTCCCTTTTCCCACCGGCGTGGCTGGCCGGAACGGCCGGACTGTCGGTGTCCAAGATCATCGAGAACATGGAGATCGGCCACAACGTCATGCACGGCCAGTGGGATTGGATGCGTGATCCCACGATCCACTCCACCAGCTGGGAGTGGGACCACGCCGCGCCTGCCGAGATGTGGAAGCACTCCCACAACGAACTGCACCACACCTACACCAACGTCCTGGGTAAGGACCACGATCTGGGCTACGGCATCATGCGCGTCGACGAGGACCAGCCGTGGAAGCCCTTCCTGCTGTTCCAGCCGCTGACCAACGCCCTCAATGCCTGCTTCTTCCAGTACGGGATCGCGTTCTACGACCTCGAGGTCGGCAAATACCTGAAGGGCCGCGTCGACAAGAAGGACTTCCGTTCGCGCGCGGGCAGAATGCTGACCAAAGTCCGCCGCCAGGTCACGCGCGACTACGTGCTGCATCCTCTGCTGTCGGGTCCGTCGGCGCTGACCACGCTGACCGCCAACGCCACCGCCAACCTGGTGCGCAACGTCTGGACGCACTCGGTCATCATGTGCGGCCACTTCCCCGAAGGCGTTGCCACCTACGAGAAGACCTCGATCGAGGGCGAGACCCGCGGGCAGTGGTACCTGCGTCAGATGCTCGGATCGGCGAATATCTCCGGAAGCGCTGCAATGCATTTCATGACCGGAAACCTGTCCTACCAGATCGAGCACCATCTGTTCCCCGACCTGCCCAGCAACCGCTACCAGGAGATCGCACCCAAGGTGCAGGAGGTCTTCGACCGCTACGGTCTGACCTACACCACCGGGCCGCTGCCCAAGCAGGTCGCCTCGGCCTGGGGCAAGATCATCCGGCTGTCGCTGCCGAACGGCTTCTTCGACGCCCTACTGCAACCGGTCACCACACTGGCCCGTAATCCGTTGGCGGACAATGACTCCGCTACGGCGGCGTGATGCGGTAGAGCGCAGCGGCGTTGTTCCACAGCACGCCCTCGAGATGGCGGGGATCGATGAGTTCGGGCAACGACGTCAGATCACTGTCGGCGAAGGCCCTGGTGGCGCGGGTCGACGGCAGGTCCGTTCCGAACATCAGAGCGCGCGGGTTGATGTCGAGGATCCGGTTCATCGCCTCGCCCGCGTCCAGATCGATTCGCCCGAAACCCGTCGCCTTCACATAGGCGCCGGCCTCCACCAGACGCAGCAGATGGGGAAATCCCCGCGCGCTCAACCCGAGATGGTCGATGCTGATCTTCGGGAGCCTGGAGAGCACCGGATACAGCGGTGCCAATTCCCCTGCGTCGATGTAGATCTCGGTATGCCACCCCGCCACGTCGTGGACGCGGCGAGCGAGCCGGTCAAGATCCTCGATGTCCGCAGAGCCTCCCCGGCGGATGTTGAAACGCACCGCGCGGATGCCCGCGGCGTCGAGACGCCGGATTTCGGCATCGGCGGTATCCCCGGGTACCTGCGTGACGCCGACGAATGTCGGCCCGAGAGCACGCAGCGCCGCACTCAGGTAGGTCTGGTCGAAGCCTTGGAACGATCCCGAGACGACCGCACCTCCTGCCACGCCGAGGTCGGCCACCCGGTGCCGGTAGTCCTGCACGGTGAAGGGCGGCGGAAGGTATCCGTTGTTCTCCTGCAAGGGAAACCGGGGGTCGATGATGTGCAGATGCGCATCGAAGACACGGGGTGGACTCCCAGACCGCCCCGTGTGCGTGATGCCTGCGCCTACTGGCCGGCGTTGCGGATGAGGTCCACGGCGTAGCTGCTGACGAAGCGGCCCGCCGGGGCCTCCCCGCGGTCACACGATCCGTCGGACTCCCCGGGCCGCTTCACCCACAGGTAGGCGTCGGCGTTCGCGCCGGCAGTGGCCGTGGTGGGGGCTACGCCCAGTGCCCGGCCACCCGGATTGCACCAGTCCAACGCAGTGCCCGCAGCCGGCCCTGCACCGTTGCGGGAGGTGTCGATCACGTAGTGCGCACCGCCGGTCATACCCGAAACCGCTTCGCCGAAGCCGATTTCCTCCTCGGTGGTGTAGAAGTTCGCCGTATTGAGGCTGAATCCCCGGGCGCGGCTCACACCGACCTGGTTGAGCCGCGCGGCCAGGACGTCGGCGCTCAGCCACCTCGAGTGCCCGCCATCGATGTACACCGCGGCGGCCGGATCGCGGGTCAGGGCATCCACCGCGTAGCTCAGCAATCCGAAGCGCTCCTGCTGTTGATCGGCCGACAGACAGTCGGCCATGGCGATGGCGTCGGGCTCGAGGATGATCGCTGCGGGCATCGAGCCCAGGCCTGAGGCCACACCGTCGATCCACTGCCGATAGCCGGCGGCCGTCGCGAACCCGCCCGCCGAGAAGCTGCCGCAGTCGCGGTGCGGGATGGCGTAGAGCGCGAAGACGGGAGTGGCCCCGGCCGCCTGCGCGGCACCGGCGTAGCGGGCCACCGTGCCGGCAGGGGACCCGAAGGCCTCGTCGATCCAGTAGGCCGTCGGCGTATTGGCCAGCGCGGTCAACTCCGGAGTCGAATGGGCCGCGGCCATGGCACCCGAAATCGGGTCGACGTAGAACGGCCTGCCCGCCAACGGGTTGGATTCGTCCACCAGGCGGATGGCCGGGCCGGAATCGACATGGCCAGACGTTGCGGTCAGACCGGTGCAAACGAGGGTTGCCGCCGCCACGAGGGGGGCTACCCCGAGCGCGACGGTCCGAGCGACTGAGGAAATCACGTCACTGAAAATAGTGTGTCGAGGATCCATGCCGCGACCCATCCCCCCTATCCGTCATCCGTTGACTGTGCACACGCAACAGGCACCCCACCAGCAACAGGATCAAGTAGCGGCAGCCGGGCGTATGGGTAATGTATGCCTCATATAACGGTCATCAACATGGGGGACAAGACATGTCCGTGACACAGATCGACCTCGATGACGAGGCACTGACCGAAGTCATGCGGATCGCCGGGGTGCACACCAAGAAGGAGGCCGTGAACCTCGCGATGCGCGAATATGTGGAACGGTTCCGGCGCATCGAAACCCTGGCCCGTTCGCGCGAGCACGCCAAGGCCTGGGACCGGGAGGGGTGGCTCGATGCGCGGGCCGACGAGAAAGCCGTTGGGGCTTGATCTCTTTCCTGGTGGATTCCTCCGCAGTGTGGCGGCTTCAGCGACAGCCCGAACTCACCGACAGGTGGGAGCAGGCACTGCTGAGCGGCGCGATCGGGTCGTGCGAACCGCAGCGCGCCGAGTTTCGTCGATCGGCCCGCACTGCCGCTGAGTTCGATCAGATGAACCAGATGTTTTCCGGAATTTATCCCGATGTGCCTATGCCCAAAGCCATTTGGCGGTGGGTGGATGCGGCGCAGCACCGGCTTGCAGTCAGCGGCGCGGTGCGGGCCCTGTCGGTCGTCGATCTGCTGGTGTGTGGCACAGCGGCGGCCAAAGGCCTCGTCATCCTGCACGACGACGCCGATTATGAACTCGCCGCGCGACACCTGCCCGAGGTCGCGGCGCGCCGCGTCGTCGGCGGCGGCGAATAGCCCGGATCAGCCGTCCCGGGCGGTGCCCAACGCGCGGCGGAACTGCTCGACGGTGGCGAGTTCGGCGGCCAACGGGGCGGCGATCTCGTCCTCGGCGACTGCTGCGACTTCGGCCCGCAGGGCGGCCCGCGCGGCCCTCGCGGCCCGCTTGGCGCTGGTCCGCGCCAGCAGTCGGCCGATGACGGCAAGCACCACCCCGCCGAGCATGCCGACGATGAGCATCAGCGTGGGCACCGGAAAGCCTTCGACCCTCGGCGCCTGGGCGACGTGGAACTGCAGATAGGCCAGGCCCGCCAGCGCCAGCAGCCACAGCCCCCCGGCCAGCGCGACCGCGAACAGCAGCCACTGCAGCGCCCCGAAAACACTCCACCAGCGCGGGTCACGCGGCGGCACCAGCGGCGCCCGGGTGACGGCCTGGTCCAGGTTGTCGGCCAGCGACGCCGACGCCTTGTCGGCGACGGCCCGGGCACTGTGCACCCACGCCCGCGGCGCTCCGGCGCTGGCCTTGTCGACGTAGTCCATCACCGCGGTGTTGGCGCGCGCCTTGGCCACCGGGTCGTTGGACGGCAGCGACGAGCGCACCAGGCGCGGATCGACCCCGGGACGTTCGAGGCGCAATTGCGCAACGGGGTCTTTACGAAGGCGGCCAAGCCATTTCAGCGGCGGCCACCCCACCGCCTGCGACGCCTTGAGCTGGCTGGACTTCTCGATCGCCGCCGCGATGACGGGCGCTCCTGCTGCCTCGGTCAGAGCGTCGGTCAGCCGATCCAGATCGCCGGAGCGCACACCGGCGACCGGTGTGCCCGGGTCCTCGGCGGCCTGCGCCAGACCGTCGGCCGCTGTCGCGACATCGGCGGCGAGTCGGGCCACGGCGGTGCGGCGACTGCCCACCGCGGTCAGGATCCGCTCGGCGAGGCTCTCGAGGCCTTCGCCGCTGCGGTTGGAGGTGCCCAGCACGGCGGCGTCGGACAGTCCGTCCTCGGCCACCAGCCGCCGCAGATGGGCCAGGCACGCATTCGCGTCGGCCACCGGCAGCCGGTCGACCTGGTTGAGCACGACGACGGTCACGTCGTCGTGGCGGGAGAACCGGCGCAGATACTGCTCGTGCACCAGGGCGTCGGCGTACTTCTGCGGGTCGAGCACCCACACCATCAGATCGACCCGCTCCACGAAGTGATCGACGTGGGCGCGATGCGCGGTGGAGGTCGAGTCGTGGTCGGGCAGGTCGATCAGAACCAGGTCGGCCAGCGCGTCGGCGCCGTCGTCGACGACATGCCAGCGGGTGACGCCCAGCCACTCCAGCAGCGCGACGGTCTCAGGTGTCTCCCGCCAGATCGCGGCGAGCGGCTCGGAGGTGGTGGGCCGCAGCACACCGGCTTTGGCCACCTCCTCGCCGACGATGGAGTTGAACAGCGTGCTCTTTCCGGCTCCGGTGGAACCCGCGAAGGCCACCACGGTCAGTTGCTCGGACAGCCCGCGACGGGCCTGCGCACGCTCGGCCACCGACCGGGCGTGCTCCACCGCGGGCGGGGCCAGCCGGCCCTCGGCAAGATCGGCCGCTTCGGCAAGACCGGCCAGCCGGCGATCCAACCCCGCCCCGTCGACCAGCGCGGCGGGTTGTGCGCGCAGCGGATTGAGCCGCGCCAGAAGGTCTTTCATCATCAGCCGTTCCACCAGTTCCGCATCGACTCCCGCCAGTTCTTCCGGGGGGCGGCCACCTCGTCGGGCCCCGGTGGGCTGGCCGGCAGCAACGCCTCGGCGTCTTCGACATCGCGGGCCTGCTGTACCTGCACCGTCGCGGCGTGCAGGCGGGCGGGCAGGTCGGGATCGAGTTCCAACGCATCCAGACGCGCGGTGAACCGGGCCTTCTCCTCGTTCATCAAGCCCTCGACGCGCACCGTCAACTTCTCCATGGCGGCTTTCGACATCCGGCGGACCCCATCTTCCCCGAAGACCGCCTCGAGCAGCTTCTGCGCCAGAACCGTTGTCCCGCCGGCGATTCCGATCTCCGCTCCGGAGAGTCCGCCGGTCGCCGAGAACACCGCAACCATGAGCGCCAGGGAAATGCCATTGAGTCCGTAGGCCATCACCCGCGCGGTCTGCCGCTTGTCGGCGCCCTCGGTGCGGATCATCTCCAGCAGGTCGTCCTGCCACGCCCGCACCAGTGCGGCCGAACGGTCGGAGATATCGGCCGAGGCGCGCGCCAGGTCGGCCCCGCCCAGCAGTGCCCGCCCGGCGGGGTCCTGACTCCAGGCGCGGTCGGCCCGCCGGGCGGCGTCATTGGCGGAGTCCACCAGCAGACTGGCCAGACCGGACTCGATGGCCTCGGTGACCTGCTCTGGCGGTGCAGGTTCGCCGCGCACCGCCGCGCTGATCCGATCCCGCAGTCGCCCGACGCCCTCCTCGAGTCTCTTGAGCAGTTGTCCGGTGCCGACGAACTCCTGCCAGCGGGCCAGCACCTCACCGCGCATCAACGACCCGTCCGAGGCGGCATCCTCCAGATCCGCCACCGCCTGCGCGTAGGACTCGTCCGCCGCGGCTCGCAGCCCGGCGGCGGTATTCAGTTGTTGCGCAACGGCATCGGTGATAGTCGGCATGTCAGCCGCGATGTGGCCGACCGCGCCGTCCACCGTCCGGCGGGCCACCGCCGCGCGCATCGCCGCATCGGCAACCAGATTGTTCACCCAGGTCTGCAGTTCGGCCGTGCGGTCGGCCGGAAGCATGCCGTCGACCAACGGCGACTCGGGGATGACGAACAGCGGCGCGTTGGCCAGGCGTTCGGCGGCCAGCATCTGGCGCACGTGCGCGGTGACCTCGGCCATCGCCTCGGCGGGCACCCGGTTGAGCACGATCACCACCGCGGCGTTGCGGTCGACCGCGGCCCGCAGCGCCGCCCACGGCACCGCGTCGGCGTAGCGGGACGCGGTGGTGACGAAGAACCACAGGTCGGCCGCGGCCATCAGCATGCCGGCCATCTCGCGGTTGGTCTGTGACACCGAGTCCAGGTCGGGGGCATCCAGCAGACCGAGGCCGGCCGGGATCTCCCCGGCGGCGACCAGTCGCAGGCCGAACACGTCGTCGGTCCCACCCAATGCGGTTCCGCCGGTGATGCGGGGCAGTCGCGGGAGGATGTGGTCGGAGGCGAACCATTCGGTGTCGGCGGGGTTGTGGACCAGAACGGGGTGCCGGGTCGTCGGGCGCAGCACCCCGGGGGTTGTCACCGGCTTGCCGACCAGCCTGTTGACCAGCGTGGACTTGCCGCTTCCGGTGGAGCCGCCGACGACGGCCAGCAACGGCGCGTCGGCATCGCGCAGCCGCGGCAGGATGTAGTCGTCGAGTTGGTTGGTGAAGCCGCCCGCCAGGCCGCGAGCGGCTTCCGCGCCGGGAACCAGCAGCGGCATCCGCACCTGCCCCAGGGCATCGCGCAGCGATTCCAGCGGTGACAGCAATGATCCGGACACCGATACATCGTGCCGTAGGACGGTCGGTGATTCGGTGGCAATGCTCCAAGCGCTACGGGGAGCGTCTAATGCCCGCGGAACCCGTCCATGGAGTTGTACACACCGACGCGCCGCAAGTAGACGTCCCGCAACCGGACCGGCAGCACGCCGGAGAGCACCTTGTTCATTCTCGACGTCCACGGCATGACGACGAAGGGCCGGCCTTGCAGCATGGCCGCCCACGTCTGCGCGACGACGTCCTCCTGTTTGAGCATCGGGGTGAACAGGATGCCCTTGGCGCCGTCGAACATTCCGGTGTTGATGTAGGTCGGGCAGACGGTGGTGACCTTCACCCGGTCGTATCCGGCCTGTTCGAGTTCCAGGCGCACCGAATCGGAGAACCCGACCGCCGCCCACTTCGACGATGCATAGGCCGCCAGCCGCGGGATCGCGTTCAGCCCGGCCGAGGAGGCGATGTTGACCAGTCGGCACTCCCGGCCGGAGTCGATCATCCCCGGCAGGAATTCGCGGGCCACCAGCATGGGGCCGACGGAGTTGACTTCCATGGTCAGCACGAAGTCCTTCGGGTTGGTCTCCCAGAAGTAGGCGTTGCCGCGAACGATGCCGGCATTGTTGAACAGCACGTGGACGGCGCCGACGTGGGCACGGACGTGGGCGGCGGCGGCGGCAACCCGGTCCGGCGAGGTGACATCGACGGTCTCGTACTCGATGGTGCCGCCGGCGGCCTCCAGCTCCGCCGCGGTCTGGCTCAGCGCGGTCGCGTTGGCGTCCCACAGGATCACCGTGGCGGCTCCCTCCTTGACCGCGTTGGTGGCGAACAGCTTGCCCAGACCCATGGCGGCTCCGGTGACGAGGACGTTGTTACCCCTGACGGACTGCATGTTGAACTCCTCGCTGATTACTATCCGCGTCAGGCCCGGCCGATGATCCTGACGTTGTGCCGGTTGGCCTCCGGGTTGCGCCAGAACATATCGTCGGCGAACCGGTGAAACAGCTGCGGCGGTAGCACGGTTTGTCGTGCGATGAACTCGACCTTGCGACGGATGGTGTGTAGGCCAGGCGCGCCCAGGGCCAGGTCGAACTCCTCAGCGTCGTAATCGACATTGTCGAAATCGTGCTCGAACCACGGTTCACCGATGAAGTCGTAGATCCCCTGCAGGGTGCGGGTGGGGTCGCTGACCAGCGCGTCGTACTCCACCAGGATCATGCTGGGCGCCTGTTCACCGAAAAAACCATCTTTCAGCGCGTCCAGGGCGTAGCCGACCAGGCCGTCGGAACTGGCCGCGGCACCGATGCGGGAGAACACCGTGCCGCCGGACTCGTAGCCGAACATGCCCGAGGGTTCGAAGGCGTTGCGGCGGACCAGGCGCTCAATCGAATCCATGATCCAGTTCACGTCGCGCACGCAGCAGATGACTTTGGCGTCAGGGAACAGCTGGGTCAGCGCCGGGAGCTTCGCGCACCACAACCGATTGGTGTCGAACACCAGCTTGGCGGATTGGATCTCGCCGTAATAGTTGGTGAACAGCCCCGCGAGGACGTCGCGGCGCCGTGGCCCGTCGATGAACACCGCAGTTTCGTTGCGCCGGCTCATGGACTGTTCCAAGGCCATGTACATCGCTCCGACCGGGCTGGTCATGCCGGCGTGGAATCGGGGGTTCTGCCGCAGGATGCCTGCCAATAGCGTCGAACCGGACCGCGGCAAACCCGAAATGAAATGGATACCGTGATGCATACGAGTCTCTCCCTCGATGTGTGTGACTCGCGCGTTAAGGTGATCGCCTCGGTGCACGGTTGGTCGGGCGCCTAATCGGCTCGCAGTTTAGCGGCCGGCGACGATGAGCGGACCCCATGACGCCGGACCAGGATGTTTCAAGCGCGGACGAGTCGATGCGTGGCGCGGTGCTGGTCTGCGTGACGGCGACGCTGGCCGGGGTGGTCATCGGCTTCGTGGGCGGGGCCTTCCGCTGGCTGCTGGACGTCGCCGACCGGCTGCGCCTCGACCTCGTCGAGTGGTCCCAGCGGTTGCCGGGACCCGGTTGGTTGATCCCGGTGGCGGCCGCGGCTGCCGGCGCCGCCCTCGCGGCACTGGTGGTGCGGTGGGAACCGCTGGCCGACGGCAGTGGCATCCAGCACGTCGAGGCGGTCTACATCGGCGAGGCGGCACCCCCGCGGATTCGGCTGCTGCCGGCGAAGTTCATCGGCGGCATCCTGGCGATCGGATCGGGTCTGGTGCTGGGCCGGGAGGGCCCGACCGTCCACATGGGCGCGGCGATCGGCGCGCAGGCGGCCCGGTGGGTCAGGCTGCCCGACAACGAGATTCGGATGATGCAGACGGCCCTGGGCGGTGCCGGTCTGGCGGTGGCGTTCAACGCCCCGATCGGCGGGACCCTGTTCACTCTCGAGGAGGTGACGAAGTCGTTCCGGGCCAAGACCGTGTTGGCGACGATCTTCGCCGCGGCGACGGCCGTCGGCTGCTCCCGCCTCGTGTTGGGCGATCATTCCGAATTCCGTCTGCAAGACATCACCGAGCCGAAGCTCGCCTGGCTGCCGTTGTTCGTCGTCTTCGGTCTGCTCACCGGAATTCTCGGCGCCGGCTACAACCTGCTGGTGCTGGGGTTCCTGGACCGGGTGACGGCGGTGCACCGGATACCCGCGGTCGCCAAGGCGGCGATCATCGGCGCAATCATCGGCCTGGTGATGACGGTGCGCCCACAGGGGGTCGGCGGCGGTGGCCAACTGACCCAGGCTCTGCTGGGCGGCACGCACTTCGGGCTGACCGTCCTCCTCGGATACCTGGTGATCCGAATGGTCGCCGGCCCGCTGTCCTATTCCGCGCCGGTGGTGGGGGGACTGTTCGCGCCGATGCTGGCGGTCGGCGCGCTGTGGGGGGTGCTGTTCGTCGGCATTGCCGATGTCGTATTCCCCTCGGACATCAGCGATTTGGCGGTGCCGATGGCGATCGTCGGGATGTCCTGTTTCTTCAGCGCCAGCGTCCGGGCACCGGTGACGGGAATGGTCCTGGTGATCGAGATGACCGCCTCGACCGCGGTGATCGTGCCCATGTTGGCGGCAACCGCCGCCGCGGTGCTGGCGGCCTACCTGGTCGGCTCGCCGCCGATCTATGACAGCCTGCGGGAACGCGGCAGATCGAAGGCCTAGCGCTGCAGGGCTATTCGACCAGCCGGCGGCGCATGGCCTCGGCGACTGCGGCGGCGCGATCGGACACCCCGAGCTTGCCGTAGAGGTTCTGCACATGGGTGCGCACGGTCGTCGGCGCCAGATGCAACCGCGCAGCGATGTCGGGCACCGAAAGCCCTTGGGCGATCATCGTGATGACCTCCGCCTCGCGGGGCGACAACAGGGTGGCCTCGCCGCGTGAGCGGTGCCGAACCTCGTTGGCCAGACCACTGGCGATGTTGGTGGGTACGTATCCCTCGCCACGGGCACACTTCATGACGGCGGCGACGATCTCGTCGCGGTCGGACTCCTTGGTCAGGTAACCCGCGGCACCGGCAGCCAGTGCCTCGTACACCGTGGCCGGGTCTTGCGTCGCGCTGAGCAGCAGAACGTGAGTCGGCAGGCCATCGCGGACCACCGCAGCCACCACGGCCAGTCCGTCAAGTTCGGGCATCCGGTAGTCCAGCAGCGCAACTGCCGGCTGATGTTCACGGATGGCGGCCAGCGCGCTGCGCCCGTCGCCGGCCTCGGCGACCACATCGATGCGGCCGGTCTCCTTCAATGCACGCACCACTCCCTGGCGGTACATGGGGTGGTCGTCACCGACGACGACGGTTGTCATGGGCTCTCGGGACATCGGGTGCCTCCTTCGCTGGAGTCAATCGTCGCAGAGGGTGGCGTATAACAGTGGCCGTGCGAGTAACAATGGCCGTGGGAGGTAACGAACTCGATCAGATCCGCCGCTCCCGTGAACTGGACGCCCTGCGAATCGTCGCGCTGGCCCGTCTGGGCGTGGCTGCGGTGATGATCGCCGCCCTCTTCGTCGGTTCCCCGCTGAAGTGGCCGCAATTCAGCTGGGTGCCGTGGGCTTACGGAGTCGTCGCGGTCTGTGCGGGAGTCGTACTGCTGACCCCGCTGCACCGCCGCGTGCGGCTCTCGCACCTTCAGCTGATTCTGCTCATCGTCGATGTCACAGCAATTTTCACCTACAAGATCGCGGCTGCCGACGGCACCTATGTGCCGCTGTTGGTGCTGACGCTGTTGCCCATCATGGTGGTGCTCGACGTGTCGTGGCGCCGGGCCGCGGTGGCGCTGACCGTCATCGCGGCGACCTTCGCCGTGGAGATCTTCACCGATCCGGTGGTGCTGGCCGAGGCGGGTCGCGGCCGGGCGGCGATGGCGACCGCGATATTCGTATTCCTCTGTTGCACAGTCTTTTTGGCCGTCTACTCCCAATCGCACCAGCTCGACGAGATCGCGCATCTGAGCGCTTCGCGGCAGCAGCTGCTGGTCGATCTGATGGCCGCCTCCGACGACCAGCAGCGACGAATCTCGGAGTACCTCCACGACGGTCCGCTGCAGTCGGTGCTCATGGCGCGACAGGACATCGTCAGCGTGCTGAAAAAACAGCCCAGCGAGGCGTTGGAGCGGGCGCTGGCCGGACTCAAGGACGCGACCGACCAGATGCGGGAAGCCACCTTCGAACTGCACCCGGCCGTGCTGGCCGGCGCCGGCCTGGCCCACGCGGTCCAACAACTGGCTACGGCGAGTTCGGCGCGATCGGGAATCGACATCACCACCGATATCCGCTATCCCGAGGCGCGCCCGGTCGATCCGATGGTGTTCGCAGTCGCCCGTGAACTGGTGTCCAACGTGGTGCGTCATTCGAGGGCCACCCGGGCCCGGATCACGCTTGAAGCCGGCGAGGGCATGTGCCGACTCGACGTCGTCGACGACGGGGTCGGCATGTCCGACGAGAAGGCCCGGCAGCGGCTCCGGCACGGACACATCGGCCTGGCATCACAGCGCACCCGGATCGAGGCGGCCGGCGGGACCATGCGCGTTGTGCCCGCCGCTTCCGGAACACATATCGCCGTCACCGTGCCAATGACGCCACCCGCGACGGGATCCGTAGCGGGTGGCGTCTAGGTGTCGATTGCTGACGTTTAGGTCGATTGCCTATCAGAACCAGATCACTGGTCTGTCCTTTCCTCGGGTGCGATGAATCAACTATCGCCCCGCTGAAAGGCCGCCGGCATCCGGTGAACCAACGATGTGGTGGATGATCCGGCCTCCTACGATTGAGGGAGGCTGCGTTGCGTCTCACGACGCGTTCCGGCGGGTAGCTTTGGCCCGTGGACACACCGGCCGGGACTCTGCTCAGTCATGAACAAGTCGATACCGGGATCACCGGTGCGCAGGCATGGCGCGTGCGGTACGCGACCCGTGACGCCAACGGTGTCGCGCACGAGAGCACCGGGTTGGTGATCGCCCCGCTCGGCCCCGGCGAGGACCGCCCGATCTTCACCTGGTGCCACGGCACCACCGGACTGGGTGATGCCGCCTGCCCGTCGGCGCAGCCCGACCCGGCCCGCGAACTCATCACCTATTTCACCCCGGAGGCCACCGGTCAGATCGACTACGGAGTGCCTGGGCTGCAAGGGTTCATCGACGCCGGCTGGGTGGTGTGCGCCACCGATTATCAGGGCCTCGGAACCGAGGGCATGCACCAGTACACCGTCAACCGCACCAATGCCCGTGACGCCGTCTTCATCGCCCACGCTGCGCGTCAACTCGGCGTCGGCGCGGGGACGGCACTGGGCTGTGCCGGATGGTCCCAGGGCGGCGGCGCCGCCGCCGCGGTCGCCGAACTCGACGAGACCGACTACGGCGCACTGCGACTGGTCGGAACCGTGGCGATGTCACCCGGTGTCGCCAAGGTGGCCCTGCAGAACCCCGTCGGGGTGGCGGCGGCCCTCACCGATCCTTCGGTGCCCCCGGACTCGCACCTGGTCATGTTGCTGGCCGGAACGCACGCGGCCAACCCGTCGACGCTGACCCTGTCCGACGTCTTCACCCCGCTCGGACTCGACATCCTCGAGAAGGCCTGGAACACCCAGCCGGTGCACCACCTCAACGACACCATCGCCCGGCTGTTCCGCCTCAAGGGTCCGGTGCTGGTCGCCAAGCCACCGAACTTCCAGATGTGGGAGCAGGCCATCGACGCCGGCTCGGCGGGCCTTCACAGACCTGTCGCGCCGGTGCTGGTGTGCATCGACTCCTTCGGCGGCGGACTGGTGGTTCCGGTGGCCTGGCAGACGGCGTATGCCGATGTCGTCACGGGGTTCGGCGGCAGCGTCGAGGTCCGCGACTACCCCCACGATGACCACTTCTCGCTGCCGCAGAGTTGCGTCGCCGACGCGCTGGCCTGGCTGACGAAGCGGCTCGGCTGACGCTCCCGACTATCAGCGTGATTGGCGACAGGGACCCGCCCATTAAGGTGCTTTCGTCGGCCCTGATCAACGAGCCGACAGAACAGTTGGGTGAATGAATGACGGCAGCATCAGAGACACCGGAGCTCGAACCGCGGGTCGGTCACTACTACGAGATGGACGGCACCTACCTCGTCGGCCGCGAGAAGCTGCGGGAGTACGCCCGTGCGGTGCAGGACTACCAGCCTGCGCACTGGGATGTCGCCGCTGCCGCGGAGCTGGGTTATTCGGGCCTGTTGGCGCCACTGACGTTCACGTCGACTCCGGGAATGTCCTGCAACCGGCGCATGTTCGAGTCGGTCATCGTCGGCTATGACACCTGGGTGCAGACCGAGGAGGTCTTCGAGCAGCACCGTCCGATCGTGGCCGGCGACGAGTTGAAGATCGACGTCGAGTTCACCGCCCTGCGCACGATCGCGGGCCGTGACCTGGTCACCGTGACCAACACCTTCACCGATGCCGCCGGCGAGCGGGTGCACACCCTGCACACCACCGTCGTCGGGGTCACCTCCGAGGACATCAATCCGGCGGTCAAGGCGGCCGTGCAGAAGGCGATGATGCACGACGTCGACATCATGGGCATCGACGGATCCGATGCCGTCTATCAGAAGACGGTGCGCCCCGCGGGCGAGATCCGGATCGCGCAGGACACCGACCGCACGCTGGGTACTCGGTCCTTCGACGGCCTCAAGGTCGGCGACGAGCTGCCGGTGCACCACACCCGGCTGTCCCGGGGTGACCTGGTGAACTATGCCGGCGTGGCCGGCGACGCCAACCCGATCCACTGGGACGAGGACATCGCCAAGCTGGCCGGCCTGCCCGATGTGATCGCCCACGGGATGCTGACCATGGGCCTGGGTTCCGGGTTCGTCTCCGAGTGGTCGGGGGACCCCGGTGCGGTCACCCGCTACGCGGTGCGGCTGTCCGCACCCGCGATCGTCCCGGCCGCAGTGGGCGCCGACATCGAGTTCAGCGGCCGGATCAAGTCACTGGACCCCGAAACCCGCACGGGCGTCGTCCTGGTGACGGCGAAGTCCGACGGGCGCAAAATCTTCGGCCTGGCGACGATGGACATCCGCTTCGGCTGATCGCCGCTCAGGTGGGCTGCCGACCTGATTTCTCCGGCTGAGATCGCTTGGCCCGCAACGGGTCTGCGATATGGGACCGGGCGTGCGCAATCGC
>JBAXUD010000259.1:0-5073 GCA_037129875.1 Mycobacteriaceae bacterium | reverse complement strand
GCGCCGATCATGCCGTAGGCCCAGTCCATCAGTTCCCCGGACCGCAGCCAGTGCCGGATGGGCACCGGAAAACCCAGTTTGGCGCGGTTGAGCACATGCGCCGGCACGATCGGCTCCAGGGCCCGGCGTAGCGCGTACTTGGTGGTGGTTCGGGTGATCTTCTGGTCGAACGGCAGCCGGGAGGCGACCGCGAACACCTCCGGGTCCAGGAAGGGCACCCGCAGCTCCAGCGAGTTGGCCATCGTCATCTTGTCGGCCTTGACCAGGATGTCGCCGCGCAGCCAGGTGAACAGGTCGATGTGCTGCATGCGCGCCACCGGGTCCCAGTCCTGGGACTGTGCGTACACATCGGCCGTGACGTCGGTGTGGGTCCACCCCGGGTTGAAGTCGGGCAGCACGGCCCGCAACTGCTCGTCGGAGAAACTCCGGGCGTTGCCGTAGTAGCGCTCCTCGAGCGTCAGCGAGCCGCGGTGCAGCAGGCTCTTGCCCCGCATCCCTTCCGGCAGCGGCCGCGAGGCCTTGCCCAGCGACTTGCGCACCCCGCGCGGAAGATAGTCGAAAGCCTTGAGCGACAACGGTTCCCGATAAATCGTGTAACCGCCGAAGAGTTCGTCGGCACCCTCCCCGGACAACACGACCTTGACGTGTTTGCGGGCCTCGCGGGCGATGAAGAACAGCGGCACCAGTGCCGGGTCGGCCACCGGCTCGTCGAGATACCAGACGATCTCGGGCAGGGCGGCGACGAACTCCGACTGGCTGACGACCTTGGCGATGTGGCGGGCGCCGATGGCCTCGGCGGAGGCGACCGCCACGTCGACCTCGGAGAAACCCTCCCGCTCGAAGCCGGTGGTGAAGGTGATCAGCCGCGGGTTGTGCCGGATGGCCAGCGCGGCGATGGCGGTGGAGTCGATGCCGCCGGACAGGAACGCCCCGACGGTGACGTCGGCGCGCATGTGCTTGGCCACCGAGTCCTCGAGCACCGCGGTGATCTCGTCGTAGCGGGTCTGCTCGGAACCGGCGCTGAAGGGCACGGCGGTGAATCGCGGGCGGAAGTACCGGGTGATTTTCGGCGCCTGTCCGGGATGGATCACCGCGTAACAGCCGGACTCCAGCCGCCGGACACCGCGGTGCAGCGTCTCGGGTTCGGGCACGTACTGCAGCACGGTGTAGTGCTGTAGGGCCCGGGTGTCGATATCGGTGTCCAGACCCAGGATGTCGGCGAGCCCCAGCAGGCACTTCTTCTCGCTGCCCACGGCGGTGCCGCCGGGTCCGGTAGCCATGAACAGCGGCTTGATTCCGAATGGATCGCGCGCGCAGAACAGTTCGCTCTTGACGGTGTCCCACAGCGCGAAGGCGAACATGCCGCGCAGTCGGGTCAGTGCCTCGGCACCCCAGTAGTGATAGGCCGCGACGATCGCCTCGCCGTCGCCGTCGGTGGCGAACGGGGCGCCGAACTCGGCCCGCAGCACCTCGCGCAGTTCCAGGTAGTTGTAGATCTCGCCGTTGAACACCAGGACGTAGCGGTCCGGCTCTTCCGGAGGCCCCCAGCGCAGCGGTTGATGGGAGTGCGCGATATCGATGATCGAGAGCCGATTGAACCCCAGGACCACCTGATCGTCGGCCCAGGTGCCGGGCTCGTCGGGCCCACGGTGGCGCATCAGGTGCGACGCGCCCGCAACGGCATCAACGGTCTGGTCGGTGATGGCGCCGGCCGCGTGTCCCACCAGGGCAAGCAGTCCGCACATCGGGCCAAGTATGCCGGAACGCCGGCGGCCGGCCGATCCGGATCCGGGCGAATCGCCAGGTGTGTCTGCCTGCTGTTCAATGGTGGTCTACGCTGCGTAGTATTCGAGTGGCGATGTGCGCTCGGGTTACCGCGTCGGCGGGTCCCGGGGCCCATTGGCCCAGCTTGTGACACAGGAGGCGGCGCAGTGACACCACGCGGGCTAGGCCGTATCACCCGCTCCAATCGGCGGCGGACGCTCGGGCTGAGCATCACTTTCGCCGCCTTGGTGCTGACCCTCAGCGGTTGCAGCTGGCAGGACGGACTGGCCCTCGGGTGGCCCCGGGGCATCACACCCGAAGCGCAATCGATGCACAAGCTGTGGCTTAGTTCCGTCATCGCCGCACTGGTCATCGGTGTCATCGTCTGGGCGCTGATGTTCTGGTGCGCCGCCTTCTTCCGCCGGAAAAAGGGCGATACCGAGTTGCCCCGCCAGTTCGGCTACAACATGCCGCTGGAACTGGTGCTGACGGTCGTCCCGTTCGTCATCATCTCGGTGCTCTTCTACTTCACCGTGGTCACTCAGCAGAAGGTGCTGCACAGGGACCCGAACCCCGAGGTCGTGGTCGATGTCACGGCCTTCCAGTGGAACTGGAAATTCGGTTATCAGAAAGTCGCGTTCAAGGACGGCACACTCAACTACGACGGCGCCGATCCTGCCCGCAAGGCGGCCCTGACCTCCAAGCCCGAGGGCACGGATGCCCACGGCGAGGAGATGATGGGCGCGATCCGCGGCTTGAACCCCGAGGACCGGTCCTACCTGAACTTCGACAAGGTGGAGACCCTCGGCACCAGCGACGAGATCCCCGTCCTGGTGCTCCCGGTGGGCAAGCGCATCGAGTTCCAGGAGGCGTCCGCGGACGTCATCCACTCCTTCTGGATCCCCGACTTCCTGTTCAAGCGCGATGCGTTCCCGAATCCCGAGGCCAACCACACCGAGAACAAGTGGCAGGTCGAGAAGATCAACGAGACCGGCGCCTTCGTCGGGCGGTGCGCTGAGATGTGCGGCACGTACCACTCGATGATGAACTTCGAGATCCGCGCGGTTTCGGCCGACGATTTCACGACCTATCTGCAGGCCCGGATCGGCGGCAAGACCAACGCCGAGGCCCTGAAGGCGATCAACCAATCTCCGGTGGCGACCACCACCCACCCGTTCGACACGCGCCGTGGACAACAGGTGATCCCGAAGCAGCAGATGGCCGCGCAGGCGAGCAAGTAGGAAAGAGTCGATATGCGTATCGAAGCCAGGCTGTTCGAAATCCTGACCGGGTTCTTCGTCCTCACCGCAGTCGTCTACGGCGTGCTCACCGCGAGGTTCGGACACGGGGGGCTGGAGTGGGCGGGCACCACCGCCCTGGTGTTGACCGCGGCACTGTCGCTGATCATCGGGACGTTCTTCCGGTTCGTGGCGCGTCGTCTCGACACGCGTCCGGAGGACTACGGGGACGCCGACATCGCTGACGGTGCAGGGGAACTGGGTTTCTTCTCCCCGCACAGCTGGTGGCCGATCCTGATCGCGCTGGCATTCTCCACGGCGGCCGTCGGTGCGGCTCTGTGGCGGCCGTGGCTGATAGCGACCGGCATCGTCTGTGTGCTGGCTGCCGTCTCGGGGTTCGTCTTCGAGTACTACACCGGCCCCGAGAAGCACTGACTCTCAGGCCCAGTCCGGCACCAGTTGGGATCGCCGGTGGTGTCCTTGACCTACTCCGGATAGCCCGTTGGGTAATGTTTTTTCCTGGGTGAGTAAGCCGCTGCCAGGTCAAAGCCTGGCGCGGGGCACGGAGTCGAAAGAGGATAGGCACAGATGAGTGGGCCAAATCCGCCGGGGTACGAGCCGTCGGAACGTCCGGCCGGCGACGACCGGGAGGAACTGACCGACACCGGATTCTCCCGTGCCTACTCCGCCCCGGAGTCAGAGCAGTACACCATCGCCCCGTACCTTCCCGCCGACGTCGGGACCTACGACTACGACAGTTACGAGCGTAGCTACGACCGCAGCTTGGCCCGGGTCGAGCCGTCCGTCGAGGCGGACAGCGAACTGCCTCCGCCCAGATGGCCCTGGGTGGTGGGGATCACCGCGATCCTCGCGGCGATCGCCCTGGTGGTGTCGGTCTCCCTGCTGGTGACCAACAGCGACACCAAGAATGTCGCGACGCCGACCACCACGACGGTCAAACCCCCGCCGGTTCAGGACCAGATCACCACCACGCCACCGGCTCCGCCGCCGAGCGAGTCCCCGGCGCCCGAGCCGCCGCCACCGCCGGAGACCGAAACCGTGACGTTGACGCCCGAGCCGCCCCCGCCTCCGCCGCCGGCTCCGGAATCCCCTGAGCCGCCACCGCCCGCTCCGACGAGTGCCGCGCCTCCTCCGCCTCCGCCGCCCGTCACGACTACGCAGTCGGGACCACGGCAGGTGACCTACACGGTGACCGGGACCAAGGCCCCGGGTGACATCATCACAGTGACGTATGTCGATGCCTCAGGCAGACGTCGCACCCAGCGCAACGTCTACATTCCGTGGTCGTTGACGGTGACTCCGATTTCGCAATCGGATGTGGGCTCGGTGCAGGCCTCCAGCCTGTTCCTGGTCAGCAGATTGAACTGTTCCATTACTACGAGCGACGGGACGGTGCTGTCATCGAACCAGAACAACGCCGCACAGACGAGCTGCTGATGGCCGCCGAATCAGCCGCCGAACCGGCAGAGCACGAGACGACGGCGACGGGCCGATCCCCGGATATGGTCGACCGCCTTCTGGTCGGCGTCTGTGGCGCGATCTGGCTGGTCTCGCTGGCAGCCTGGGTGGTTGCAACGGTGGCGCTGGTACGACTGGCCAGCGGCCATCCCAGCGGCAGCGGACGGCACTCCTCGTGGCTGCTCTACAGCATCATCGCCGTCTCGGCACTGATCATCATCGGGGCGATCCCCCTCCTGCTGCGGGCCCGCCGCAATGCTGTGGCCGAACCCGTCGACGCCGCAATCCCGGCGGAGGTACGGGCTCCCGCTCGGCCGGTGGATGCACCGACGGAGAAGCTGCGGGTCTTCGGAGTGGATCCGTACGCCGAACGCCAGGCTGAGGTGGCGGAGGCGACGCAGCCGGTGCCGACCGCCGTCTTGGATCGACTCTTTTTGCGTGGGACCGTGTCGCTGCTGTCAGCCATGGGACTGGCACTGACCGCCGTAGCCGTGGCGACCTATCTGCTGGCCGTCGACAACGACACCGCAGCCTGGGTGGCGCTGGGCCTTGCCGGGGTCGTCACCATCGCGATGCCGGCCGTCCTGGTATT
>JBAXUD010000258.1:0-5094 GCA_037129875.1 Mycobacteriaceae bacterium | reverse complement strand
CTGCCCACGTTGCGCGGCCGCACCATCATCACGATGTTCTACGAGAACTCCACCCGGACCCGGGTGTCGTTCGAGGTGGCCGGGAAGTGGATGAGCGCCGACGTGATCAACGTCAGCTCCTCGGGTTCATCGGTGGCCAAAGGCGAGTCGCTGCGCGATACCGCGCTGACCCTGCGCGCCGCCGGTGCGGACATGCTGATCATCCGGCACCCGGCATCCGGGGCGGCCCAGCAGTTGGCGGAGTGGACGCTGGCGGCTGACGGGACCGGCCCCAGCGTGGTCAATGCCGGGGACGGGACCCACGAGCACCCGACCCAGGCCCTGCTGGACGCGCTGACCATCCGCCAGCGCCTCGGCGGTATCGAGGGCCGACGGGTGGTCATCGTCGGCGATGTTCTGCACAGCCGGGTGGCCCGCTCCAACGTCGCGCTGCTGAACACCCTGGGTGCCGAGGTGGCGCTGGTGGCGCCGCCGACGCTGCTGCCGGTGGGGGTGGCCGACTGGGGCGGGGTGACGATCTCCCACGACCTCGATGCCGAACTGCCCGCCGCCGACGCGGTGATGATGCTGCGGGTGCAAGCCGAGCGGATGAACGGCGCCTTCTTCCCGTCGGAGCGGGAGTACTCGACCCGCTACGGTCTCTCCGAACGCCGTCAGGCGATGCTGCCCGAGCATGCGGTGGTGCTGCATCCCGGTCCGATGCTACGGGGCATGGAGATCTCCTTCTCCGTTCCCGACTCCTCGCAATCAGCTGTGCTGCAACAGGTTTCCAACGGTGTGCACGTCCGGATGGCGGTGTTGTTCCACCTCCTGGTCGGCACCGACGAGGCGGTGAGCGTGTGACCGGCGGGCAGGAGCGAAGCGACCGGGGAAATATGAGTGACTCGGGAAATGCCACCGTCCTGATCAAGGGTGTGCGACTCTACGGCGAAGGCGATCCGGTCGACGTCCTGGTGGCCGATGGCCAGATCGCCGAGATCGGCCCCGGCCTGAGGCAACCCGCAGGCGCAGAGATCATCGAGGCCGCCGGCCAGGTGCTGCTGCCCGGCCTGGTGGACCTGCACACCCACCTGCGCGAGCCGGGCCGCGAGTACGCCGAGGACATCGAAACCGGTTCGGCTGCAGCGGCTCTCGGCGGCTACACCGCGGTGTTCGCGATGGCCAACACCGATCCGGTTGCCGACAGCTCGGTGGTGACCGACCACGTGTGGCGGCGCGGGCAGCAGGTCGGCCTGGTCGACGTGCACCCCGTCGGCGCCGTCACGGTGGGCCTGGCGGGCAAGCAGCTCACCGAGATGGGCTTGATGGCAGACAGTCTCGGCGGAGTGCGGATGTTCTCCGACGACGGCCTCTGCGTGCACGACCCCCTGGTGATGCGCCGCGCTCTGGAGTACGCGGCCGGCCTGGGCGTCCTGATCGCCCAGCACGCCGAGGAACCGCGGCTGACGGCGGGAGCCGTCGCCCACGAGGGTCCCAACGCCGCCCGGCTGGGCCTGGCGGGCTGGCCTCGGGCCGCTGAGGAGTCGATCGTCGCCCGCGACGCACTGCTGGCCCGCGACGCCGGCGCCCGGGTGCACATCTGCCACGCGTCGACCGCCGGCACCGTTGAAATTCTGAAATGGGCTCGCCAACAGGGTATTTCGATCACCGCAGAGGTCACTCCGCACCACCTCATGCTCGACGACAGCCGGCTGGCGACCTACGACGGGGTCAACCGGGTGAATCCGCCGCTGCGCGAGGCGTCCGACGTCGACGCGCTACGCCGTGCGCTGGCTGACGGAGTGATCGACTGCGTGGCCACCGATCACGCCCCGCACGCCGAACAGGAGAAGTGCTGCGAGTTCTCGGTCGCCAGGCCGGGCATGCTCGGCCTGCAGACAGCGCTGTCGGTGGTGGTCGCAACCATGGTGGCGCCGGGACTGCTGGACTGGCGCGGGGTGGCCCGGGTGATGAGCGAGAACCCCGCCCGCATCGTGGGTCTCGACGACCAGGGGCGCCCGCTGGAGGTGGGCGAGCCGGCCAACCTCGTGGTCGTCGACCCGGATTCGCATTGGACGGTGGACGGTGCCGCACTGGCCAGCCGCTCGGCCAACACCCCCTATGCGGCGATGACGCTGCCGGCCACGGTCACCGCGACGCTGCTGCGGGGGCGCCTCACCGCCCGGGACGGCAAGGCCCGACCCTCGTGAACACCCCAACCGCCATCGGGACCTACGTCTTCGGATTTCTGATCGTGGCCCTGATCGGCGTGGTGATCCGGCGGATGCTGCGCGGCTGGAAACGACGCTCGCAGTTGCAGGTCGAGGTGATCGGGACCCTGCCGGCGATGCCGGACATGCCGGGCCCGGCGATCGTCACCCCCACCCGGGGCATGTACCTGGGTTGCACCATCGCCCCGGATTGGCTGAACCGGGTGACCGTCGGTGATCTGGGCTACCGGTGCAAGGCGGTGTTGACCCGCTATCCGAAGGGCATCCTGGTGGAGCGTTCCGGGACCGGGCCGATCTGGATTCCGCAGGAATCCATCGTCGGGGTGCGGACCGAACGGGGGCTGGCCGGCAAGGTGCTGCCCGGCGCCCGGACGGGCTCCGGCGCCGCCGGGATCCTGGTGATCCGCTGGCGGCTGCCGTCGGGCACCGAGATCGACACCGGCTTCCGCGGCGACGACCGGCGCGTCTACGGCCAATGGGCGACAGAAGGAGAGGCGGCGTGAGCCAACAGAAAGCGGTCCTCGTGCTCGAGGACGGGCGCGTGTACACCGGCACGTCGTTCGGAGCGGTCGGGCAGACACTCGGCGAGGTGGTGTTCTCCACCGGAATGTCGGGCTACCAGGAGACCCTCACCGATCCGAGCTATCACCGCCAGATCGTCGTCGCCACCGCGCCGCAGATCGGCAACACCGGCTGGAACCACGAGGACGGCGAAAGCCGGGGCGACAAGATATGGGTGGCCGGCTACGTGGTGCGCGACCCATCCCCGCGGGCCTCGAACTGGCGGGCCACCGGCACCCTCGACGACGAACTGGTCCGGCAGGGCATCGTCGGGATCGCCGGCGTGGACACCCGCGCGATCGTGCGCCACCTGCGCACCCAGGGTTCGATGCGGGCCGGTGTCTTCTCCGGGGGTTCGGTGGCTGACCATGCCGAGTTGCTGGACAGGGTCCGCAACCAGCCCCCGATGCTCGGTGCCGACCTCTGTGGCGAGGTCAGCACGGCCGAGCGCTACATCGTGGAACCGCAAGGGCCACAACGACTCACCGTCGCCGCGCTGGATCTCGGCATCAAGACCAACACGCCGCGCAACTTCGCACTGCGGGGCATCCGCACCCACGTTCTACCGTCGACTGCGACCTTCGACGAGATCAGCGACATCAAGCCGGACGGGGTGTTCCTCTCCAACGGACCCGGCGATCCCGCCACCGCCGACCGCGTTGTGGCGGTGACCCGGGAGGTGCTCGGCGCCGGGATCCCGCTGTTCGGAATTTGTTTCGGCAACCAGATCCTCGGCCGGGCACTGGGCCGGTCCACCTACAAGATGGTGTTCGGCCACCGCGGCATCAACGTCCCGGTGATCGACCATGCCACCGGCCGGGTGGCCGTCACCGCTCAGAACCACGGCTTCGCTTTAGAAGGAGAGCGGGGCGAGGTCTTCGATACCGACTTCGGTCCCGCGATCGTCAGCCACACCTGTGCCAATGACGGTGTGGTCGAAGGCGTCAAACTCGTTGACGGACGGGCGTTCTCGGTGCAGTACCACCCCGAGGCCGCTGCCGGCCCGCACGACGCCAACTACCTGTTCGATCAATTCGCCGCACTGATGAACGGGGAGAAGAACTAGTGCCACGCCGAACCGACCTCAAACATGTCCTGGTCATCGGATCCGGACCGATCGTCATCGGCCAGGCCTGCGAGTTCGACTACTCCGGCACCCAGGCCTGCCGGGTGCTGCGCTCGGAGGGCCTGACCGTCAGCCTGGTCAACTCCAACCCTGCCACGATCATGACCGACCCCGAGTACGCCGACCACACCTACGTCGAGCCGATCACCCCGGCCTTCGTGGAGAAGGTCATCGCCCAGCAGGCCGCGCGCGGCACTCCGATCGATGCGCTGCTGGCCACCCTCGGCGGCCAGACGGCGCTGAACACCGCGGTCGCGCTGTATGAGAACGGCGCCCTGGACCGCTACGACGTCGAGTTGATCGGTGCGGACTTCGAGGCGATCCAGCGCGGCGAGGACCGCCAGAAGTTCAAGGACATCGTCGCGAAAGTCGGTGGGGAGTCGGCGAAGTCCCGCGTGTGTTTCACCATGGACGAGGTCCGTGACACGGTCGCCGAACTCGGTCTGCCGGTGGTGATCCGCCCGTCGTTCACGATGGGCGGCCTGGGGTCGGGGATGGCCCAGAGCCTTGCGGACGTCGAGCGCATGGCCGGAGAGGGGCTGGCGGCCTCCCCGTCGGCGAACGTGCTCATCGAGGAATCCATCTACGGCTGGAAGGAATACGAACTCGAGTTGATGCGCGACGGCAACGACAACGTCGTCGTCGTCTGCTCGATCGAGAACCTCGACCCGATGGGTGTGCACACCGGTGACTCGGTCACCGTCGCCCCGGCGATGACGCTGACCGACCGCGAGTACCAGACCATGCGCGACCTGGGCATCGACATCCTGCGCGAGGTCGGTGTGGACACCGGCGGCTGCAACATCCAGTTCGCGGTCGACCCGAAAGACGGCCGGTTGATCGTCATCGAGATGAACCCGCGAGTCTCGCGGTCCAGCGCGCTGGCTTCCAAGGCCACCGGTTTCCCGATCGCCAAGATCGCCGCCAAGCTGGCCATCGGCTATACCCTCGACGAAATTCTCAACGACATCACCAAACAGACCCCGGCCTGCTTCGAGCCGACGCTGGACTATGTGGTGGTCAAGGCGCCGCGGTTCGCCTTCGAGAAGTTCCCCGGCGCCGACCCGACGCTGACCACGACGATGAAGTCGGTCGGTGAGGCGATGTCGATGGGGCGCAACTTCATTGAAGCGCTCGGCAAGGTGATGCGCTCCCTGGAGACCACCAAGGCCGGCTTCTGGACGTCCGAGGACGACG
>JBAXUD010000257.1:0-5097 GCA_037129875.1 Mycobacteriaceae bacterium | reverse complement strand
GGCGACCCGAACAACGTCATCACGGAACTCTCGGGGGTAGGGCCTGGGCACAGCAACATCCTTCCAGCCCACCCTCCCGGGCAAGCCATCTCAGATGTCACCTATCCGTGCAGCAGACCCGTTGGCGGTCACCTCAAGGGTGCCTCTGGAAAAGAAGGCTCGCTGGTTGTTGACCCACCAACCGAGTTTGTAGCTATCGACTTTGTAGGGGCCTGGGACGAGGGCGTGACCATTTTCTTTGATGTAACGCTCCAACAGCCCCAACCAGAACTCCCACGTCGCGGTCGTCGCATCCACCAGGCGGGCCTCGAAGGCGGCGGCGAACTCCTTACTCCCCGTGGCCGGCACATCAATGTGGATCTTGCTGGGCAGCTTCGGCTTCCCGCCCTTGCGGCCCATCTCGCGGCGCAAAGCGTCCAGTTGCTCGCCGAGCTCGGTGTCGTGCGCCCGCAGCGCTTTGATGACATCCCACACCGGCTTGAACACCGACGAGTCCAGGGCGACCTCGGCGTCCTCGTCGGTGTCGATGAACACCGGGATCACGATGGTGCCGACGGTCTTGTCGTCGGACTTGCGGATCGCCCGCCCGACCGCCTGCACGATGTCGACCTCAGACCGCTTCGGGTCGATGAACGCCACCCCGTCCAACGCCGGGACATCGACACACAGGCCGCATTCCCCGTCATCGAGCCGTTTGAGATGACCGATGAGCATGCTGCGCTCACCGGCGGACATCTCACCGGAGGCGTACTGCGACCACAGCGCGCCCTTGGGTCGCTGCCGAGCGGGCATCCAGTCCAGCACCGCCGGCATCGACGCGGCGAACTCCCTGGCGGCCTTGACTCGGCTGTGGAAGGTGATGATCCGGCGCAAGTCGAACTTGCGCATCGCCTTGGCCAATCCGATCTGCCCGGCCAGCTCGTGAGCGGGAACCGGGTGCTCGCCGTCGAAGGTGACGAAGGCGCCCCGGTCCACCCAGTCCTGGTAGGTGGCGTCATCCACGCCGATGATCGCCACCTGGTAATCGGTCAGCAGACCGCGGTCGATGGCCTCGGCGAAGCTCAGCCGGTGGAACACCTCGCCGAACTTCTCCGCATCGTCCATGGAGGCAACCTCGTAGTCGGCCTCCTCGGCCTCCCGCAGCACCCGCCCGGTGAAGAAGCGTGGGGTGGCGGTCATGAACAGCCGCCGTTTCGCCTTGATCGCCGCCGTGTCCAGCACGGTGGCGAAGTTTGAGGACACCGGGCCGGCGATCCGGTGCGCCTCATCAGCGATCACAAGGTCGAATCCCGGCACCCTCCCGAGAGAGAACGCTGCGGCGATCTGCGGAGAGGACTGGTAGGTGGAAAACACCACCCGAGGCCCCGATCGCTTGCGCAGGAACTCCGCGATCACCTGCGGGTCGGTGGTGACCGGAACACCCAAGTCGCTGGTGTGTGACACCGCCGCGTCAAGCCCGAGGCTGCCGACGGTCTCGTCGCTGCACACCGGCAGCGCCGCGAACGGCTTGGTCGGGTTAGCCAGCCGCCACTCCGTGATCGTCTGCTTGAGCAGCGACAACGACGGCACCAACACCAGCGTCCGCTGGGCGGCCAACTTCTCGGTGATGAACCACGCCGTCAACGTCTTGCCGGTCCCGCAGGCCATGATCAGCTGACCGCGATCGGCGCGCTGGAAGCCCGTCACCACGTCGTTGATGGCGCTGCGCTGGTAGGGATAGGGCTTCTTCGGCTTCACCGGTTTAGATGGGCGCAGCGCCGCCGGTGTGGCCGGCCAGTCCAGGTAGTCGTCAGCCTCCCGCAGCTGGGTAAGCCCGAGGAGCGGGATGCCCAGGTCGTCCATGAGCCTGGTGGCGATGTGGTGACGCTTGTCGGTAGTGGCGATCAGCAGCCGGTGAGCGAAGGTCTTCCGGCTGGACTCCGCGACGAAGCGGTCCACGTCCCGCTTGCTGATGCTGTAGGCCGCGCCGTACGCCTTGGCCTGGATCGCCCATAACTTGCCGTCGTGGACCGCAAGCAAGCCTGAACACAGACGGAAAACTCCCGCCGGACGTGGGCCGGCGGGAGTTCGGGCAGTCTTACGGCGTGTGATTAGTCGCCACCGGGAATGGCCGGGTTGAACGGCAGATGCTTGAACTGATCGTGCACCGTGACGGGCCGCTGGGGCAGATTCCCGTTCAAGCCCGTTGGGTACTGCTGCTCACGCATGGTCGTGATCCGCATTCTGCTCGGGTCGCGATCGACCGAGTTGTGATTGTCGGCGCCCGAGTTGTGGGTGTCGGCGACGGCGATTGCGGCCATCCCGATCGACGCACCGGTAGCCAGGCCGGCCGCGATCATCACGCGAGCGGTGAGGAGGGCGAGCTTGCGGGTCTTCGTGCTTGTCATGATGTGATCCTTTGTCATCGTTTTCGATTGCGCCGGAATGCTTTCCGGTGATGTCACTAACGATGCGCCACGTTGCCCGGGCCGACTGTCGACGAGATGACCCTCTGCATTGATGAGATCGGTGTCCTCATTTATGAGGACACGGGCCCTTGGCCGTCAGTTACTCCGAGCCTGCAATCGGCACGGTGACGGCGATGTGGGTGCCTTTGGGAACGGCGAGGAGGCGGACGCTGCCGCCCGTCGCCTCGATCCTGGCGCGCTGCGAGGCCAGGCCGATGTGCCCCGCACTCAGCCGCTCGGCGGCCTGCTGCTCGGTCATGCCGACGCCGTTGTCGGCGACGTCGAGGCGGCGCACCCCGTCCTCCGCCTCCAGGGTGAGGGTGGCCTTCGTCGCCTGGGAGTGCCGGCCGACGTTGGACAGCAACTCGCGGGCGATGCTGAACACCATGGGGTCGGTGGGATCCTGCCCCGCGGCCGGGTCGATGTCGGTGCTGATCGCGATCCCGGTGCGCGCAGCGGTGGCGTCCGCGAGCTGGGTCAGTGCGCGGGCCAGCCCGGCGCCGGCAAGCACCGCGGGATGCAACTCGAAAGTGGCCTCACGCATCTGGCGGGTGGCTTCGCGCAGCTCTTCCAGCGCCCGCGCCAAGTCCGGGTCCGGGTTCTTCTTCAGCGCTGCGGAGATGTCCTGGCGAGCCGTCAGCACCGACTGCAACGGACCGTCGTGGATGTACTCCGAGATGGTGCGGCGCTGCTCGTCGGAGGCATTCATGAGATCGGCGAGCAGCGCCCGCCGGGACACGCTCAACTGAGAGATCTCGTCGAGTTGTCGGCTCTGCGCGTAGACCGCCAGCCACACCGTGCAGCAGAGGAAGACGAATACCACCGATGCCAGCGCTGTGCGCCCGTAGCCGATCTGGGTCTGCATCACCGGGTCGGTGAAGATCTCGAAGGTGAACGTCGCCGCGATGATCACCAACGCGAAGGCGGCCCGCTGCCAGGACACGTCGAGCACCACCATGACGGGCAGCAGGGTCAGCGCAAGCAGGGGGACGTAGGCCCCGTCCGGGGAGGCGATCTCGAAGGCGATGAATATGGCGACGTCGAGGATCAGCAGGGCAAGCTGGATTCGCGCCAGCGCCAGGTCACGGGCCTTCGGTCCGAACAACACCACGGCCGCCCATATCGCGGCCACCGCGTAGAGCCACGGCACCAGGCCATAGGCCGGATACTTCGGTTTGAGCCCGACGTAGGTGGCGACGATCATCACTGCCGCCACTCCGATCCGGACCAGCGCCACGATCCGCAGCGCACCCAGCTCCCGGGCATGCCGGATCCGCGCGAGATCGGACGCTCCCGCTTCGGGTTTGGACTCGGGAGCGCCGGGCATCATGACACGATAACGGCATGGCGCAAGGTTCGGAGCCGGTGACGGTGGTGGTGGGTGACGACCACCCGATGTACCGCGAGGGCGTGGTACGCGCGATGAAGGAGAGCGGACGGATCCGGGTTCTGGCCGATGTGGGCGACGGCCGCGCGGCCCTGGCCGCGATCCGCGAGCACGAGCCCGCCGTGGCGCTGCTGGATTACCGGATGCCCGAACTCGACGGGCTGGCCGTGGTGACTGCGGTCGCCCGTGACAACCTGCCGACCCGGGTGCTGCTCCTGAGCGCCACCGAGGATCCGGCCACCGTGTACGAGGCGCTCGCTGCCGGGGCGGCGGGCTACCTCACCAAGGAGTCCGACCGCGACGAGATCGTGGCCGCCGTGATCAGCTGCGCCAAGGGCGGCGGCTACGTGCCTGCTCACCTGGCCGGCGGGCTGGCCTCCGAGGTGCACCAGCGGTCCCAGGGCGACGCAACCCTGTTGTCGCCGCGGGAGTCCGAGGTCATCACGATGATGGCCGGCGGGCTGTCGGTGCCCGACATCGCCGCCCGCCTGCACCTGGCGCCGACGACCGTGCGCACTCACGTCCAGCGGCTGTACGAGAAGCTGGGGGTTTCCGACCGTGGTGCTGCGGTCGCCGAGGCGATGCGACGCCGCCTCGTCGAGTAAACGGGCCTCGCCAGGTGACGGGGCGTCAGCCTGAACCCGCAGGGACGGGAGCGGGACCCGCATGAGCCGCCGGCACCGCCACGACCGTCCGCGGTGGCCCGGCCGGTGCCGCGTTGGCGTCCGAACGCAAAGCCAGTGCCGTCGCCGTACCGGCGCCGGCAATCACCGCCAGCACCAGGGCTGCGAGCACCAACGGCCGGCGATGCCACTGCAGGCGGGCCGGGACGACGGGCGGGGATGCGAAGTCCAGTCGCGGCCGGGGCGGGCGACGCTGGGGCCAGACCGCCCGCTGAGGAACCAGTTCGGGAAGGTCCGAAGCCTGGGACCAGGCCCGCGGCGCCGGTTCGGGCCCGAACTCCTTGGACGTGCGGCGGGCGCGGGTCTGCTGCGATCCACGCAGCGCAGCGCCGGTGGCAGCGGCCAGGCCCGGGTGCGCCGCGGTGATGATCGGCACGCGCAGCCGCTCGGACAGTGTCGCCGCAACCGCGGGGACGGCCGACGTCCCGCCCACGGCGACAATGGCGGCCAGATCGGTGGGTTGAATACCATTGCGCTGCAAATTATCCTCGGCCACCAGGTCGATCCCGGCGTCGATGCCCTTTCATTGGAGCAACCGCTCAAGTACGTCGTTGAGGGTGATCAGGCCGATGATGTCTCC
>JBAXUD010000256.1:0-5104 GCA_037129875.1 Mycobacteriaceae bacterium | reverse complement strand
TTCTCCATCGCCGTCGAACTGCCGACCGCCTACCTCGGGCCCGATCCCGACATTCGGATCTGGGGCCGGTGCAGTGTGCGGTGCGACGGCGAACTGGTGCACGTCGACAGGGCGGGCCATCCCTCGGTGAGCAGCTTCTTCAACACCGATGAGACCAAAGAGGAGTACAACGCCGGCGAACCTGTCGATGACCGCCGACGCTGGATCGAGCAGTTTATCCACCTGATGGGCCATACCGGCGACTACAGCCGCGAGGAGGCGATCGCGGCGATCGACCACGAGGGCACGCTGCCCGACATGCTCACCTACAACCCCGCCGAGCCGGCCCGGTACCCCAACGGCCGGGTGTTCGCCGACGACGTCATCGACTACCGGTTGGCGTTTCTCACCAAAGGCGAGTGCCCACCGTCGGGCCTCTCACCGCACACCGACACCGTGGGTGTCTTCCCCTACCTCGGACCGCCGCACGGCCGCGGATAGCCGGCCGCGGATAGCCAATGGAATTGGAAGTCATCGGATTCGATCTCGCATCGTGTCTGATCGCCGGGAAGCACGGCGCCGACCGGATCGAATTGTGTGCCAATCCTCACGAAGGAGGCACCACCCCGTCCTACGGGATGATCGCAACGGCCAGACACTGCACCACCATTGCGCTGTTCCCGATCATTCGGCCCAGGGGCGGCGACTTCCTCTACACCGATCTCGAATTCGACTCCATGATCGCCGACGTCACTCAGTGTGAGCAGTTGGGGTGCGACGGGGTCGTCATCGGGATTCTCCTCGCCGACGGCAGCGTCGACGTCGATCGCTGCGCTGAGTTGATCCGGTACGCGGGCTCCATGCAGGTCACCTTCCACCGGGCGTTCGACCGGGTACGGGATCCGCTGAAATCACTGGACGACATCATCGACCTGGGGTGCTCGCGAATCCTCACCAGCGGGCTTCGTCCGAATGTCGACCTGGGAAAGGACATGTTGAGGGTGCTCGTGCAGGCCGCCGGGAAGCGAATCACGATCATGCCGGGATCCGGCGTCCGGTCGAACAACATCCTCGAGTTGGCGCAGTTCACCGGCGCCGAGGCGTTTCACAGTTCGGCCCGATCGACTCACCCGTCGTCCATGGGGTACACGAACCCTGCCATGGCCGAAGAACTGAATTCCATCGGCATCGACGCGAATGAGGTTTCCGAGCTCAGGCGGGTACTCGACGCCTATGCGGCAGAGCGTCCCCGCACCTAGCGGTGCTAACGAGTGGTAACTCCTTCGGTGTACGACCATTCACCATTGTGAACCCCGGCACAGACCGCTGAATCACCTTGACATGAGTGTTTCAGGGACGTAATGGTGTACATATGTTCACTATGCGAACGAACAACGGCACGCTTCGGGAGATCGGTTCATGACAGAGATGAAGTACCTCGACCTGCACGGTGAACGCGTCGCCTACCTCGATGAAGGCAGCGGCGAGGCCATCCTGCTACTGCACGGCATCGCCGGCAGTTCGCAGACGTGGCGGTCGGTGATGCGACCGTTGTCGCGCAAATTCCGGGTGGTGGCTCCAGATCTGCTGGGCCACGGCAATTCCACCAAACCGAGAAGCGACTACTCACTGGGCGCGTTGGCGGTACTGGTTCGCGACCTACTCGACGAACTCGGTATCGCCAAGGCGACCATCGTCGGGCACTCACTCGGCGGCGGCATCGCCATGCAGTTCATCTACCAGCACCCCGACCACGGCGAGCGACTGGTGCTGATCGGCAGTGGGGGACTTGGACCCGATGTCGGACTGCCACTGCGCCTGGCGTCGTTGCCCGGCGCCGAGCTTGTTCTGCCGCTCATCGCGCCCCAGCAGGTGTCGAGGGCCGGCGACCGACTCCTGGCGTGGCTGCGTAAGGCGGGAGTCGAATCGCCACGCGGAGAGGAGCTTTGGCGCCACTACAGTTCACTGTCAGACGGCCCGACCCGACAGGCATTCCTGCGCACGCTGCGCTCCGTGGTCGATCACCGCGGGCAAGCCGTGAGCGCACTCAGCCGCCTGACATCCAAAACAGACTTCCCGGTCATGGCCATCTGGGGGGAGCGCGATGCCATGATCCCGGTCAGGCACGCCTATGCCGCCCAGGAAATGCGCCCGGATGTCCGGCTCGAGGTACTCGCCGACGTCGGACACTTTCCGCATGCCGAGCGTCCCGCTGAGGTCGCCGAGTTGATCGAGGACTTCATCGCCGCGAACTCCATGGAGCCGGTGTCCACGGCACATATCGACGCATGACACAGCGCCGTGGCGAACGCAGTGCTTAACTGGCCGCGGAAGGGATTCACATGAAAATCCGATTCGCCGTCGGCGCTGTCGCCGTGCTCGCGCTCGCTGCCTGTGGCGGCCAGACGAAACCTGCAGCCGATACCTCGACTGCACCTTCGTCGTCGGCCTCCTCGAGTCCGGCCTCATCGAGCCCGGCCACGTCAAGTGCGGAAACGTCGAGCGCGACGACCTCGAGCGCGAGCGAGGTGGCTCCGGCCGGCACGCCGCCCAAGGGCGAGAAGCCGACCAAGGAATTCCTGATCGGAAAATGGGGCACCAACGGCGATTGTGCTCTGGCGATCGACTTGCGCCCTGATGGCACCAGCGATGGTCCGTTCGGCAATTGGGCCTACAGCGACGGCGTCATCAGCTTTCCTGACGAGCCCGACTTCAAGGTGAGTGTCACGGTCATCGACGACAACACCATGGAGTCGACGAACGCTACCAGTGACAAGGCCTCGAAAATGACGCGCTGTCCGTAGGACGTCACCAGCTCACCAACGGTCAGCCGTGCCAGTCTCGAGCTGCGCGTGGCGAGTCGACCAGCACGGCGTTCAGTCCGATCTTGGCGGCCAACCGGTAGTCGTCCTCGGTGTTGACCGCGAAGCCGATGACGCGGCTTCCGGGTTGCGAGGTGAAGCACCCCACCGACTCCGGGTCCCACAGATCTGCGCCGACCTCCGTGGCTCCGGTGCCGAGCGTGAACTGCTCGGTGACGGTCAGCTCGCGGTGCAGTTCGAAACCGGCCCAAGTCCCAGGATGTGGCGGCGGGTCGCAGCGGTGAGCCAGCGCCACAGTGAGGAGACGCTCCCGGGTTACGTCGCGGCTCTCCGCGACCGTCAGATCCTGTTGTTGCAGAGCACGATCCGTGATCTCGGCATCGGTTGAGTAGATGGTCGCGCGCCCCGCGGCGCCGGTCCTGCGCAGGACGTCGGCGACGGCGGCGACGACCGGGGCTGCGGGCTTCTGTTTGAGATCGAGGAAGAGGGGCAGGTCCGGTGGAACGACGGCGATGGCTTGTTCCAAGGTCGGTATCGGCGTGGGTTGCTCCCGATACGGGTAGGTGCCGGCTACCGGGAAGTTCCAGCCGGCGTTGAGTTGCGCGAGCTCAACAGCCGTCTTGGTGTTCACCGCCCCGGTGCCGTTGGTCAGGGCGGCAAGGTCGGACGGCCGGTACAGCACCGCAACTCCGTCGCCACTGGCCTGGACGGTCAGCCACATGCCGTCCGCACCGGCCTCAATCGCGTTAGTGATCGCGAGGATGGTGTTCTCCGGGGAATCGCCGCTGCCGCCGCGGTGCGCGATGACCATCGGTCCGTCGGGGTGCAGGCGCGGGGCGGCATCCGCCCGCGGAACGGGGAAGGTCAGCGCGAGCGCGAGCAGCGCTGCACCCAAAGCCCCTTCCCTCACAATATGTAAGCCCTCACAGCAAGAGACCCTGTCACAGCTTCGTCTCAACTGCCGTAGAGATGCAGGGCCCGGGCTGCTGTTGTGGCGATATCGCCGCTCAGCGTCACGATGGGTGGACCGCCACGCAGGTGGATCACATTCGCAAGGACGACCACGTAGCTGTCCGACCCCGGGTCCATCCACAGCGTCACCCCGGTGAACCCGCCCTGGCCGAAACTCCCGACGGGAAAGATCAGGCCGCGCGGCCTTGATAGGGCCGTATCGATATCCCAGCCGAAGCCGCGGAGGTCTTGTCCGGGTATCGCCGGGTAGTGCGGTGCGAGCACCGGGTCAGTCGTGTCGGGTGTCGATTCGACGGCTTCCCGAACGGCGAGGTTCGCCGCTTCGAGTTGTCCGGCGGTGTGTCCGGGCTGCTGCGGTGTCGTCATCAGTTCCAGGGTCGACTGTTTCAGCGGGAACGCACTCGGGCGTCCGGCGAGTCGATCAAGCAGTGCCTGGGCGTACCTGCCGACGTCGCGCACCGTCGAGAACACCCCGGCACTGCCGGCCACCCCGCCCATGCGTCGTGCCGTCGGGTCATGGACGGTGCTGCGAAGCGGGCGGTCGAAGTCGGGATTGATGCCCGGCGTGTCCTCGTCGCGGGCGGTCGGCGCGATGCGCTTCAGCAGATCAGTGCTCCAGGTTCCTTCCGGACAGGGGGCAGTCTCCGGCGCGCCCGGCTCAGAAGCGATGGCGTTACCGATGATCCGGTGTGGGCCGCACGCTTTGGACGCCGGAAGGTAGCGGGTGTCGGCCATGCCCAGCGGGGCAAAGACGTTGTCCTGCACGTAAACATCGAGAGTTTCGCCAGTGATCTTCTCGACCAGCGTGCCGAGGATGATGAAGCCGATGTCGGAGTAATGAAAGATCTCACCCGGGTTGAACTCCACGCGGGCATTGAGCGCGCGACGGATGCCGTCCGCCTTGTCCGCCGCCGTCAGTCCCCAGGGCCCGTCATGACTCAGGTCGCCGGCGATGCCGGAGGTGTGGGTGAGCAACATGCGCAGCGTCACCTGGGCCCGTCGGGGGTCGTTCGACGTGTTGAACTCGGGCAGGTAGGTCTGCACGGGTTCGTCGATCCGCACCTTGCCCTGTTCGTAAAGCTGGAGGACGGCGGTGGTCGTCGCGAGGATCTTGGTCATCGACGCCAGATCGAAGATGGTGTCCTCGGTCATCGGCTCAGCCGGCGACGGTGAGCCGTCCAATCCCGGTTCGCCGGGAAGTTTGCGCGATCCGAAAGCCTGACGGAAGACGATCTTGCCGCCATGCCCGATCTGGACCACCGCACCGGGCATCCGCGGAGCGGCGATCGCGTCGTTGACGAGCCCGGCGACGGGGGTGAAATCACCCTCGG
>JBAXUD010000255.1:0-5120 GCA_037129875.1 Mycobacteriaceae bacterium | reverse complement strand
CTACCAGCGCGATCAAGGCGGTGATCGGCACGTTGACCTTGGAGTCGACGTAGGACGCGGGGATGATCACGCCGAGTGCCGCGGCGATGAGCACGATCAGCAACGGCAGGATGGTTTTGAAGATGCCCGACGTCACCGGAGACGTCACCGGTATCTCCACGACAACCCGGGTGTAGGTGCGGTTGTCGGGGCTGGATTCGACATCCCCGAACGACGTCGGGTAGGTGTGGCTGTCGAATGCGACGCGGGGCTCCCCGAAGTTGTAGCCCGCGAGGGTGATGTCCGGGTTGACCACGATCGGGTCTTTGTCTGGCACGTAGACGAGCTGCTCGACATTCAAGATTGCCTCTTCGAACACGAAGCGCAGGGTCTGGTTCTGGAAGGGATAGTCCGAAACCGACAGCGGAGAATTGAAATTCCCCTGATAGCGCCCAAGCCAGACCAGAGAGCCGTCGGGTTGCTTGCGCGGTTCCGGGTAGACCTCGGTCTTGGTCAGCGCCCAGTTCTCGAACACGTTCTGGACCTCGATGCCGGCTGGTGCGTCGATGTCGGGATTGCGCCATCTCAGCCAGATATAGAAATCGGCGGAGAAGCTGTTGGTGCTGAGGTCGACAGCCTGGACGTTCTGGACATAGACCCCCACGGTCACCTGCTCCGGAGTGGACTGCGGGGCGGGTGTAGGGGTGGCCGATGCGGTACCCCGGGTCGCGGATCCTGCCTGCAGCCCGACCAGCAGCAGGCCGAAGACCATGGCAGCGGTAAGAGTTCGTACGACCATTCTGAAGACGGATTTCATTCCGGGTGCACCCGGAATGCTCGCCCCGAACCGATGCATGCTCTAGGGCTTCTTTGCATGTAGCGCCTTCAGGCGTCGCTGCTCCTGCAGCACATTCTGGTAGGTGGTGCGCTCGGCGATGAGCCAGTCCGGGCTCTCCTCCAGTAGCGCAGTGATCTGCTCGGAGGTGAGCGCTTCCGTGATGCCGCCGCGCGTGAGGCCCGAAATCGAAACGCCCAGCCTGGCTGCCACGAGGTTCTTCGGGTGCGGCCCGTTCTTGCGGAGGTCCTTGAGCCACTGTGGCGGGTCCGCCTGCAGAGCCGCCAACTCGTCGCGGGTGATCGCGTTGTCGCGGAACTGGGCAGGGGTTGCGGGCAGGTAGACGTCCAGCTTTTTCGCCGCCGTGGCGGGATTCATGGACTGGGCGTTTGGCCTGTTCACAGGGGTCAGCCTATCGGTAGCCTATTGCGGTGACACGCTCTTCACTCACCCTCGGGTACGTCCCCGGCGGGACGCCCGCGAGGTGGGCGCGGATCTGGGCAGAGCGCCACCCCGAGGTTCCGCTGAACCTGCGCGCCATGTCCGCGGCGGACGCGGCCGACGAGGTGCGGGCCGGGAGCGTCGATGTGGCGTTGCTCCGATTGCCGGCCGACATATCTGCATTGGCCGCCATCCCCCTCTACGAGGAGACGACGGTAGCTGTGCTGCCGACTGACCACCTTCTCAGTGCAGCCGACGAGCTCACCTCCGCGGATCTCGATGGCGAGCCGATACTGCTGCCACTCGATGACGTCGTCGCCTGGGTGGACGCTCCCGGCACCCCGATCGATCACCGACCCGAAACCACTGAGGCGGCAATGGAACTCGTCGCCGCAGGAATAGGCGCGCTCATCGTTCCGCAGTCGCTGGCTCGGCTGTATCAGCGTAGGAACCTCACGTATCGTCCGATCGCCGACGCGCCGACTTGCTCTGTTGCACTGGCCTTCCCGGAAAGGCCGCAGTCGCCGCTGGTCGAGGAGTTCATCGGGATCGTGCGGGGCCGCAAACCGGGCTCGTCGCGCGGGCAGGCTCAGGCGGCGCTAAAGCGCACTGCACGGGAGAAGGCTTTCGCCAAGCAGGCCGCGCGTGCCGCCGCTGGGAAGGTCGCCCGCAAGCCGGACCGCGCCGAACGCGGGCGACGCTGATGGCCGGCACTCGTGCCGGTGGCGTTCATCCGGGTTAGCCCAAGCCGGGTCGCTTCCTGAAAGCGCCACCCCGGAGGACCGCCCCATCCCTACAATCATGGCGTGAACCTCAGCAAACTCATCACGGACTTGGCCGCCGCACCGGTCCGGGTCGGCGTCGCTGTGGGCGACCTCGGACTCTCCGTTGGCGCCGTCGCACTCGGGCTTGTGAAGCAATCCTTAGGCGATGAAGTCCCCCAGGTGGTGGCGGTTCCGCTTACCGATGTCCTTCCGCTGCAAGGCGCGATCATCGGTGCCGCGCGGGTGGCCGAGCTGACCGAAGACGACAGGGCGATGGGGCGACTTCTGGCCCGCGGCGGGCCGGCGGACAAGCTGACGCGTCCCGGTGGGGTCATGGACCTGTTGACCGCGCCCGGCGGGTTGCTCGACCGGGTATCCGTCGAAGGCAGCTCGCTGGAGCGGATTCTGGCGCCCGGTGGGCTCGTCGATCGACTGCTCGACGAGGACGGGCCGTTCGAGCGGATATTCGCCGAAGACGGCGTCTTCGAGCGATTGATGGCCGAGGACGGACCTGTCGATCGACTGATGGCCGAGGACGGCGTCTTCGAGCGATTGATTGCCCAGGATGGACCTGTCGATCGACTGATGGCCGAGGACGGCGTCTTCGAGCGATTGATGGCCGAGGACGGCATCATCGACAAGCTGACGGCGAAGAACGGACCGCTCGAACAACTCACCGAGCAACTTGAAATCCTCAGTCGGCTGCAGCCCGCCATCGATGCGTTGACCCCCACCGCCGACACCCTGGAATCTGCTGTCGACACGCTCAACAGGATCGTCACCTCGCTGAGCAGCATCACCGACCGCATTCCGCGCCGGCGGTCGGCGAGGCCGCAGCAGCAGCTGTCCTCGAAGCGCGATGACCGTGAACTTGTCGAGGAGTGAGCCGACTGCTGACGCGGTGACGTCCACGCTCATGCCGGCGGCGTTCATGAGTGGCGGCTAGTCCGACGCCGGCGACCAGTCCGGCGGGCGCTTCTCGATGAAGGCCTGCACGCCCTCCAGCGCGCACGGGTCCATCATGTTCGCGGCCATCGTGGCTCCGGCGTCGGCATACGCGTCCTCGATACCGACGTCGATCTGCCGGTAGAACAGGGCTTTGCCCATCCCGATGGCGACGCCTGGTTTCGCGACAATGCGCGCCACGATCGACTCGACCTCGTCATCGAGCGCATCCGGCTCCGCAACCCGGTTGACCAGGCCCAGTTCCCGAGCGTCCTCGGCGGAGACGAAGTCGCCGGTGACGAGCATCTCGAAAGCCGCCTTGCGAGGCACGTTGCGTGACAACGGAACTCCCGGCGTCGAGCAGAAGAGACCGACGTTGATTCCGCTGACCGCGAAGCGCGCGTCGCGGCTCGCGACCGCCAGGTCGCACATCGCGACGAGTTGGCAGCCTGCGGCGGTCGCAACACCGTGAACCCGTGCGATCACCGGGACTGGCAGCCTCTGGATCGACAGCATCACGGCCGTGCATTGGGCGAACAACCGCTGGTAGTACTCCAGCGAAGGCTCGGCCCGCATCTCCTTGAGGTCGTGCCCGGCGCAGAACGCCTTGCCGGCAGCCGCGAGGACGACGACGCGCACCCCGTCATCGCCGGCGAGGGCATCGAAGGCCCCGCCGAGCGCGGAGAGCATCTCCTCGGAGAGGGCGTTGAACGCCTGGGGGCGATTCAGCGTCAGCGTGACGACGCCGCGATCGTCGCGGTGTTGCAGCAGCACCGGTTCCATGCCAGTGAGGCTATCCACGGAGTGGGGGCTCAGAGCACTTTGTGCAGTGGGCCTTCGGCCTTCTTGTACATCGACTTCAGCAGCGTCTCGCGGAAGCGCGCGTTGTCGATCAGCTTGATGCCCGCGTTGGCGACCCGGGGATTGCCCGCCAACTTGTGGAAGTAGCGGCCGCGCCGATACTCCTTGCCCCACGCGGCTTCCATCCGTTGCGCGTAGTTGGTGAAGTCGTCCGGGCCGCCGTTCTCCAGTGCCGCGATCGCACACTCGCCCGCGGCCAGACCGGACTCCAGCGCTTTGGAGATACCCGCTCCGGACGCGGGCTTGCCCGCTCCGAGCGAGTCGCCGGTGAACAGCACACCCGGGCGCCACGGCGGCCAGGCGGTGAAGCCCATCGGCAACCGCCAGGCCCGCACACTCTTGTTCTTCTTCAGTTCCTCGATGGAGGGCAATTTCCAGTCCGGGGGCAGCGTGCGAAGGAAGTCGCCCAGGAACTGGGTGGCGTTGATGGCCTGCCAGTTCTTGTAGCTGTTGACGTAGCCCAGGCCGATGTTGAGCCGTCCGCCGCCCATCGGGAACACCCAGCCGTAGCCGGGCAACTGGTCGCCCTGGAACTCCAGCTTGAGATAGATGTCGAGGCTGTCGGAGTCGGCGACGTCGGCATCCATCTCGGCGCGGATCGCGATCGCCGAATAGCCGTTGTACTCCGAGTCGAGTTTGAGCGCCCGCTTGATGGGGGAGTAGGCGCCATCAGCGGCAATGACGGCGTCTCCGAACACCTTCTCGCCGCCCTTGAGCGTCACCCCGATCACCCGGCCGCGGCTGTCGAACACCGGTTCGCTGACCTCGGCCCCCTGCCGCACCACCGCGCCGGCCTTCTCGGCGTGCTCCAGCAGCATGGTGTCGAGCAGGGTGCGGCTGACGGTATGGCCGTGGTCGGGCATGCCGGGGCGCTTGGGGAAGGACAGCTCCCAGCGCGACGGGCTGAACACCGTCACCCGGTTGACCCGGTGGAAACCGGCCACCTCGTCGGCCAGGCCCATCTTCTGCAGATAGCTGACTGCGCGCGCGGTCAGGCCGTCGCCGCACGGCTTGTCGCGTGGAAAGGCCGCTTTGTCCAGGACCACCACCTTGGCGCCGGTCTGTACGGCCTGCCAGGCAGCCGCGGAACCCGACGGGCCGCCGCCGGCAATTACCAGGTCGAATCGTTCGGTCACAGCCTCGGCTCACGTCTCGTGTGGTCTCGCACCTAACGCCCTTGATGCTAGCGGGGGCCGGTGCGGCGGCGCACCGCCGACCGGGCGATACCGCCTGAGTAGGGCAGTAGAGTTGCGAAGGTGCTGAGGATCCCGGTGGGGGCCAACCCGGGCAAGGTC
>JBAXUD010000254.1:0-5127 GCA_037129875.1 Mycobacteriaceae bacterium | reverse complement strand
TGGAACCGGTGGTGGAGTAGCGGCAGTGGCCGACGGCGACGTGGCCGGGCATGGCCGCCAGGGTCTGCTCGTCGAAGACCTGGCTGACCAGGCCGAGATCCTTGAATACCAGCACCTGCGAGCCGTCACCGACGGCGATACCGGCCGCCTCCTGGCCGCGGTGCTGCAACGCGTAAAGGCCGTAGTAGGTGAGCTTGGCGACTTCCTCGCCGGGAGCCCAGACGCCGAAGACGCCGCACTCTTCGCGAGGTTCGTTTTCCAGTTGGCCGGTCACGGTGCTCCCTTGCGGGTCGGTGGCGGGCTTGAGTCTACGGGGAGTGGGGGTCAAAGCGGGAATCGGAGGACGAGTGTCGCGCGTCTGGGCACCTGATGTTGCAGCGGCTCAGAGGTCCAGGGTGAGGAGCGGCAGCCAGGGCGCCACCTCACCGGCACGGGAACCGGACAGCCGCAGCCGACCGTCGGCCACGGCGTCGTCGACGCTGAGCAGTCCGGTCGCCAGCAGCAGCCACGTCCGCGGATCGGTCTCCACCACGTTGGGCGGCGTGCCGCGGGTGTGCTGTGGACCCGAAATGCATTGCACCGCAATGAAAGGCGGGATGCGGACCTCGACACTGGCACCCGGCGCCAGCCCGCCCAGGGTGCGCGCGGTCGACCGGACCGCCGCCGCGAGCGCGGCCCGCTCGGGAGGCGGTGCGGTCTCGTCGCGCAGCCAGGAAGCCAGAAGGCGCACGATGGCCCGGGTCGCCTCGGGGTCGGAGCTGCGGCGGGTGGACATCGACTCAGGGTTCGCGGTTCTGCCGTCGGTCGTCCACATCGATTCCGGCATCAACGTGCGTCGATGCCGCGGTGCGTGCCGACACGGCGAGGACGAAGATCCCCGCGGCCAGCAGCGCAGCGGCCAGGACGGCGAAGATGACGCTGATCGCGCCACCCGTCGATGAGTCGCCGCTGCGCAGTGTCCCCACCAGGGTGCCGGCCACCGCGACGCCGACACCAGCCATGGTGATCATCGAGGTCAGGGCGATTCCGGCTGCTTCGCCAGCTCGTTCGGGGCGGACCACCGCTTGGGTCGCCACCGTGGTGAAGGCATAGACCAAGCCCAGTGTGAATCCGCAGGCCGTCAGCGCCGGTAGGTACAGGGCCCACCCGCGGGCGGCCGCCAGCAGGGCAAGACTGAGGGCGGCGAGGATAGTAGTGACCCCCATGACCCGTACGGGACTCCTGGCTGCCAGCCGTCCAGACAGCACTCCGCCCACGGCTGCACCGGCCGACGGTCCGAGGAATACGAGTCCGGCCGTCAACGGATCGAGTCCCCGGACGACCTGCAGGTACACGGTGGACAAGAAGATGGTGACCCCGTACGCCACGTTGGCGGTTGTTCCGGCGGCCACCAGGACCGCGAACCTGACATCACGCACCAGTGACAGGTCGACCAGCGGCCAGCGCACCCGCCGTTCGACCAGGACAAAAAGCGCGAGCAGTGCGAGGGCGCCGGTAAGTGCGCCGACCGTCGCCATCGACAACCAACCCCAAGCCGGTGCGCGATCGAACGTGAGTGTGAATACGCCGATGCCGGCCGTCAGCAGCGCCAGGCCGGCAAGGTCGATTCGGCGCGGGGCATTGGTGTCGCGGGACTCGCTGATCGAGAAGGCGCCGATGATCACGCACGCCACGGTCAGCGGGATGTTGAGCGCGAAAATCCACCGCCAACCGACAGTCTGGGTGAGAAAGCCACCGATCAGTGGGCCAGCGGCGTTGCCCAACCCGGCGATGCCGTACGCCAGCCCGATCATCCTGCCGGCCTGAACCGGGGCGAACGCGTTCGTCAGCACACTGACCGAAGCGGGGAAGATCAAGGCCGCGCCGACACCCTGGAGGGCACGAAAAGCGATCAGCATTCCCACCGACGGCGCAATGGCACACAGCAACGACGCCACTCCGAACGCAGCGATGCCACTCATCAGGGCGCGCTTACGTCCGAAAATGTCGGCGATGCGGCCTGCTGGCACCATGAGCGCGCCCAGCGTCAGCATGTAGATGCTGACGATCCACTGCAAGTCCGCGGCTGTACTGCCGAAGTCGGTCGCCATCCTGGGCAGGGCGAGGTTCATGGCGAAGTAGTCGATCTGCACGCAGAACAACGCCATGGAGACCGCGGCCATCAACCACTTGGCTTGCGTGGACTCCGGCTCGACGGTCATCGCCGGCAAACCATCACGAAGTCTCCCTGGTCCGGTGTGTCCCCGCCCGCAGTGTGGATCCGGTGCCGCGCCGGTACAAGCGGCGCTGCACCACAAGGGCGGCCACCGCGCCCGCCTCGTTGATCGCCAAGTGCGCCAGCATCGGGGCCAGTAGGCTGCCGGAACGCTCCGCGAGCAGCGCAAACACCCACCCCGCTGTACCGGTCACCAACACCGTTCCGGCCACCGACTCGCCGGTCTCCAGAGCATCCGGGACGTGGGTCAGTCCGAACGTCGCCGACTGCAGGAGCCGTCCCCCGGTCGGACCGAAGGCCTCGGCGGCGACCGCCGACAACGCTCCGCGAAACGCCGTCTCCTCCGACCAGACCGTGCCCAGCGGAATCTCCACCCCGAGCCAGTGGCCGGGGCGCTCCGGCAGTTCCCGCTCACCCATCGCCACTCGCACGCGTGGCACCGCCGTCGTCAGGGCCACCACACCGGCGACCGCGCTCGCCACTGCGATTCCCAGCCGAAGCCCGGAACGCATCGGCGGCGGCCGCAATCCCAACGGCGCCCGCGCAGCCAGAGCCAGGGCGGTTCCGTAGGCGGCCTGCGCCACCGGGTGACGCCGCCAGGGCTGGTCGATGCCTGCGGAGAAGCTCCATCCAACGAGGCCGGCCGCCAACCCGATAGCCCGAATCTGTTTGCTGTTCAAGCGAACTCCGGCCCACCAGCGGCCATCGCCTTCTCCAGCGACCGCCGGATTCGGTCGGTGTCCAACTGCGTCCAGCCATCCGGTGCCGCTACCGCCACCCACCCGTCGAGCTGCTGGTCGCCGTACTGATGGCCGTGCCCGGGCGGGGCCCCGGTGGAGTTGGTGACGTTGCCGGCCATGTCTGCGCTCACCTGGAAGAAGGTGACGATGGGGTACCACCGCATCGCTCGCGTGCGGTCGAACCCGGGCGGCTCCCTGAGCCAGTCCGGCTTGGTGAGGAACAGATCGCGTGACCACCACACCACCGGATCGGACGCGTGCTGCAGGTAGAGCACCCGGGTTCCCTGCCACGGCGGCGCGGCGACGGCCGCGATCTCGGCGGACCCCGCGGCCTGGGCGAACCGGACGGTGCGCCCGTTGTCGTAGCGGGGCTGCACCTCGGGCGTTCCGGGGTCGCGCCGCTCGGTCAACGCCTTCCATAACCGGCTTTCGTTGGGCGGTCCGACCCACAACACCGAGGAGAAGCCCATCTCGGCGATATCCGGCAGATATCCGAACGCACCCTGGCCCGCCATCGAGCCGAGGCTTTCACCGAAGAGCGCCAGTTTCGGCCGGCGGCCCTCCGGCCACTGCAGCCATCGATCGTGGATGGCCTCGACCATGGCCCGGCCGGCCTCCACCGATTTCTGCCGGTCGGCCAGAAAGGAGATCCAGCTCGGTAGGTAGGAGTACTGCATGCCGACCAGCGCGGTATCGCCGTTGTACATCGACTCGATGGCGCGGGCGGCGATCGGGTCCACCCACCCCGTACCGGTGGTGGGGACGATGACCAGCAGTTTGCGCTCGAACGCGTGGGTTCGCTGCAACTCCGAGAGCAGCAGCGCCACCCGATCCGCGGTGGTGGCGCCCGACTGCAGGCCCGCATAGATACGGATGGGCTCCTTGGCGGGACGTCCGTTGAGTTCACTGAGTTCGGCGGCCGTCGGCCCGGTGCCGACGAAGTTGCGGCCCTGGAACCCCAGGCTGTCCCAGGATGCGAATGAGACTGGGCTGCCGGATCTTTCGGCTTGCTGCGGCCGCTCGACCCCGGGCCGGGTGTTGGCATTCTGCGGCTGGAAGACCGCGCTGGCCCCGGCGAGCAGGCCACTCAGCAACACACCGTTGACCAGCGTGATGATCAGGATGACGACGATCGCGGTGCCGATGAACGTGGCAACCTCGTCGTTGATGTGCCAGCGGCGAATCATCAGCCGGGCCAGTGCGGTCACGGCATCCCTGACCAGTCGCGCGGCGGCGATCAGCAGCCCCCCGGTGAGCAGTGCCACCATCACGGTGCGCACATAGATCGCTGTGGCCGGACCTTCGATCCCCATGAGTCCGGCGACCTGCCGTTGCCAGGCCGCGGCCGGAATGACCATCAGCAGGCTGGCTCCGATCGACGCGGCGACGACGACGGCCTCCAGTCCGTAGCGCAACCGCGGTTTCAGCGGCCACCAGTGGCGGCCGCGCAGGACGAGTTTCCGCACCGCAGCGCCGATCACGACCCCGATGCCGTACCCGATGGCGGCATTGATGCCGCCGATGATGCCGCCAGAGAGCCAGTCCCGCGGCAGCAGCGACGGGGTGAGCGACACGCAGAAGAACAGCGCCGCGAACACCACACCGGTGATGTCCAGGCGCAGCAAGCTGAGTGCCCAAGCCCCTACCGACTCCCGGTTCATCCGAACAGACCGGGCAGCACCCCTTCGGACGTGCTGCGCAGCTCCTCCAGCGTCACGGTGAAAAGTCCTTGTACCTCAACGGAATCCGAGTCGGTGTCGGAGATCCCGATGCGCGTTGCAGGTAACCCGCGGGCATCGCACATCGCCTTGAAGCGGCTCTCCTCAGTGCGCGGCACCGCGACCAGCACCCGGCCCGCGGACTCGGAGAAGAGAAAAACGAACGCCTCGACAGCAGAGTCCCAGTCACTGGGAAGCACCAGGCGACAACCGGTTTCGCCGGCCAACGCGGCTTCGACGACGGCCTGGATCAGACCGCCCTCGCTGAGATCGTGCGCGGCCGAAGCCAGGCCGTCCCGGGAGGCGGCGGTCAACACCTCCGCCAGGAGCTTCTCGCGTGCCAGGTCGACCGTGGGCGGCAGGCCGCCGAGATGGTCGGCGGTCACCTGCGCCCAGATGGAACCGTCGAACTCGTCGCGGGTGTCGCCGAGCAGGTAGAGGGTCTCCCCCGGTT
>JBAXUD010000253.1:0-5158 GCA_037129875.1 Mycobacteriaceae bacterium | reverse complement strand
AACAGCGCGGCCACAAGGGCCTGGCCTATGTGCTCATCGGCGAGGACGGCACGCTGTCGGGACCGGTGGCCAAGAATCTCTCCGATGCCGAACGCGACGGCCTGGCCGACCACGTCGGCGCGAAACCCGGTGATTGCGTGTTCTTTTCGGCCGGCCCGGTCAAGGCGTCGCGGGCGCTACTGGGAGCGGCACGCGGCGAAGTGGCTCGCCGCCTGGACATGATCGACGACGACGCCTGGGCGTTCGTCTGGATCGTGGACCCGCCGCTGTTCGAGCCGGCCGGCGACGCGACCGCTGCCGGGGACGTCGCCGTCGGGTCCGGAGCATGGACGGCGGTGCACCACGCCTTCACCGCCCCGAAGCCGGAAAACCAGGCAGCCATCGACACCGACCCCGGATCGGTGCTGGCCGACGCCTACGACATCGTCTGCAACGGCCACGAGATCGGGGGCGGCTCCATCCGCATCCACCGCCGCGACGTGCAGGAGAAGGTGTTCGCGGTGATGGGCATCGACTCCGGCGAGGCCGCGGAGAAGTTCGGATTCTTGTTGGAGGCCTTCACCTTCGGGGCCCCGCCGCACGGCGGTATCGCGTTCGGGTGGGACCGCATCACCGCCCTGCTGTTCGGCGCCGATTCCATCCGCGACGTCATCGCGTTCCCGAAGTCCGGCGGCGGGGTGGATCCGCTGACCGACGCACCGGCGCCGATCACCACGCAGCAGCGCAAGGAGTCGGGAATGGATCACAAGCCCGAGCAGTAACCCGGCCGCCGATCGTGACAACCCGATGACGCGCGTCACATGGGTTTAGCATCGGAGAACTGTTAGTCCTACTATGTAGCGGTGCCGATAAGGGTCGCGGAGTGCCGATACGCCGGGCTGCTCGGCGGAGACGGGAGTCGTCTGTGACCGTCGACAGTCCCGCGAGCGCCGGCTCCGAATCGGTGTCTGAGTCCCTCGAGCAGCGCCCCACCGACACGCCTGGGACCGCCGAGCCCAAGCTGAGCCGTCGGGACCGCAAGCTTGCGAAGAAGCTCGCGAAGGCCAAACGGCGCCCCCGCCGCAGCATCGGGTACTGGGCTATGCGGCTGCTGCGCAAGGCCTGGATGCCGCTGGTGATCCTCGTGGTCGTGACGGTCGCCGCCTTCGCCGTGGATCGGCTGCACGGCGTCTTCGGCAAGACTGAGACCACCCGGGCCGGCTCCGGGCTGGCCAGCGATGCGGCGCCGTTCAATCCCAAGACGGTCGTCTACGAGATCATGGGGCCGCCCGGGGCCGTCGCCACGGTCAACTACCTCAATCTGGACGCCGAACCGCAGATCGCCCGTGACGTCACCCTGCCCTGGACACTCGTCCTGACGACCACCGCTCCGGCTGCCGCGGCCAACATCGTCGCGCAGGGCGACAGCGACACCATCGGATGCCGGATCACCGTCGACGGCGTACTCAAGGATGAGCGCTGGTCCAACGGAGTCAGCGCGCAGACTTTCTGCATCGTCAAGTCCGGATGATCACGCTGGCCAAGCAGCGTCGTCCCGACGGCGCGCGAGTGCGGCGACCCCATATCGCGCACTGGATTCGCTGGCTGTCGGTGCCGATCATCCTGGGCTGGCTGGCGCTGGCGGTGTACACCAATGTCGCCGTGCCGCAGATCGAGGTGGTCGGCCAGGAACAGTCGGTCCCGATGGCCGCGGCGGACGCGCCCTCGACCATCGCGATGAACCGGATCGGCGAGGTGTTCGACGAGTTCAACTCCAACACCTCGGTCATGATCGTGCTCGAGGGCGACCAACCGCTGGGCGACGACGCTCACCGCTATTACGACCAGATCATCGCGAAGCTCAACGCCGACACCAAACACGTCGAACACGTCCAGGACTTCTGGAGCGATCCGCTGACCGCGGGCGGTTCCCAGAGCTCTGACGGCAGGGCCGCCTACGTGCAGGTGTACCTGGCCGGCAACATGGGCGAGACGCTGGCCAACGAGTCGGTGGAGGCGGCCAAGAAGGTCGTCGAGAGCGTGCCCCCACCGCCCGGGGTCAAGACCTACGTCACCGGGCCGTCGGCGTTGATCGCCGACACCCACATCGCCGGTGACCGCAGCCTCAAGACCATCACCGGGCTCACTTTCGGCGTCATCACGATCATGCTGCTGTTCGTCTATCGGTCGATCGTCACCGTGGTGCTGGCGCTGCTCATGGTGTTTCTGGAGCTGGCGGTGGCCCGCGGCGTGGTGGCGTTCGCCGGTCACCACAACGTGATTCAGCTTTCGACATTCGCCGTCAACCTGCTGACCATGATGGCGATCGCGGCGGCGACCGACTACGTGATCTTCCTGTTCGGCCGCTACCAGGAAGAACGCGGAAAAGGCCTGGACAAAGAGTCCGCCTACTACGCGATGTTCCACGGAACGGCGCATGTCATCCTGGGATCGGGCCTGACGATCGCCGGGGCCATGGCGTGCCTGCACTTCACCCGCAGCCCGATGTTCAACTCCCTCGGTATTCCGCTGTTCATCGGGATGCTGGTGGTCGTGGCCGCGGCGCTGACTCTCGGGCCGGCGGTCGTCACGGTGGCGAGCACCCTGCGGTGCCTGGAACCCAAGCGCGCCATGCGAGTTCGGTTCTGGCGCCGCGTCGGCACCGCGGTGGTCCGCTGGCCCGGACCGATCCTCGTGGCGACCATCGCGCTGTCGCTGATCGGTCTGCTGGCCCTGCCCGGCTACCGCACCGACTACAATGACCGCCACTACCTGCCGGGCGACATCCCGGCCGCCGAGGGATTCGCGGCGGCCGAACGGCACTTCCCGGCCGCGCGCCTGAGTCCCGAACTGCTGATGATCGAGAGCGATCACGATATGCGGAACTCGGCGGACTTCCTGGTCATCGACCGGGTCGCCAAGTCGATGTTCCATCAGCCGGGCATCGGGCGGGTGCAGACCATCACCCGGCCGCTGGGCACCCCCGTCGAACACAGCTCGATCCCGTTCATGCTCGGTATGCAGGGCACCCTGCAGACGCTCAATCAGTCCTACCTTCAGGACCGCATGGACGACATGCTCAAACAGGGCGACGACATGGCCGCCACCATCGAGAACATGCAGCAGATGTACCAGCTGATGGGCCAGCTCAACGGCGTCACCCACGACATGGTCGGCAAGATGCACCTGACCTTCGAGGACATCAAGGACCTTCGCGACCACATCGCCGATTTCGACGACTTCTTCCGGCCTATCCGCAACTACTTCTACTGGGAGCCGCACTGTTTCGACATCCCGGGCTGCTTTGCGATCCGGTCGGTGTTCGACACGATCGACGGTATCGACGCGATGAGTGACGACATGCAGGCGCTGCTGCCCGCCCTCGACCAACTCGATGTACTGACCGCCCAGTTGCGCACGCTGATGCCGCCGATGATCGACACCATGCAGTCGATGCGGACCATGCAGCTGACCATGCAGAGCACGCAGGCCGGGATGTATGACCAGATGCAGGCTATGCAGGACAACCAGAGCGCGATGGGGAAAGCGTTCGACGCTGCCAAGAACGACGACACGTTCTACCTACCGCCGGAGGTTTTCAACAATCCCGACTTCAAGCGCGGCATGAAGATGTTTTTGTCACCTGACGGAAAAGCGGTGCGCTTCATCATCTCCCACGAGGGCGATCCGATGTCCGCTCAGGGGCTCGCCGACGTCGACACCATCCGGAATGCGGCGTTCGAAGCGATCAAGGGCACCCCGCTTGAGGGCTCGAAGATCTACCTCGCCGGCACCTCCACCGCTTATAAGGACATGCAGGAGAGCGCTAACTACGACCTGATGATCGCCGGGATCGCCGCGCTCGGGCTGATCTTCGTGATCATGCTGATCCTGACCCGCAGCGTCGTGGCTGCCGCGGTGATCGTCGGCACGGTCGCGCTGTCACTGGGCACCTCGTTCGGGTTGTCAGTGCTCATCTGGCAGGACATTCTCGGCCGTCCGCTGCACTGGATGGTCCTGATGATGTCGGTGATCATCCTGCTGGCGGTGGGGTCGGACTACAACCTGCTGCTGGTCGCCCGGTTCAAGGAGGAGATCCACGCGGGGCTTCGGACCGGCATCATCCGCGCCATCGCCGGCACTGGTTCGGTGGTGACGTCTGCGGGCCTGGTCTTCGCCGTCACGATGGCGGCGATGGGCTTCAGTGAGCTCAAGATCCTCGCCCAGGTCGGCACCACCATCGGGTTGGGCCTGCTGTTCGACACCCTGGTCATCAGGTCGTTCATGACGCCATCCATCGCGGCGCTGCTGGGCCGGTGGTTCTGGTGGCCGCAGGCGGTGCGGCAGCGTCCGGTGCCCTCGCCGTGGCCGGCACCTGGTACCGCGGCTGACGAGGACGACACGGTCAGCGTTCCCGTCGACGCACTGACCTGATCCCGAGTCCGCAGTTACACCTGAACCTGGACAAACAAATACCCGGCCCGGGCAGTGCGCCCGGGCCGGGTGTTTGTCAGATGGTAAAGCTGTCAGGCCTTGCGGCCCTTCATCACGGCGCCGACGATGGCGGTGAGCACCGCGCCGACGATCCCGCCACCGCCGAGCTGGCCGGCGATGTGGGCGATGTCCAGCCCGCCCCCGCTGGCGGCACCCAACAGGTTGCCGGCCAAGCCGCCACCGAGGAGACCGCCCAGGGCGCCGGTGAGGCTATTGCCGCCGACTCCCAGGCTGTTCTTCGCTGCGCCGGCCGCGTTGCCGCCGAGCACTCCGCCCAGCGCACCGAGTAACCATTCCATGTGTTCTTCTCCTTACTGGCCGCTACCCGAGGTGGGAAGCCGGGGTCGTGACGTGTTCGGCCGCAAGGCCGTCGATCACTCCTGCAGGTGATCCGGGGTCAGATCACTCTTGTCGGCACGGCTTTCCTTGCCGTCGACAGCATTGTTCTCGTAGGTGACCTGGATGGTGGTCTCCGCCGGAGTGGTGCTCTCGTACCGGATCACCGGGGAGGTTTCGTGCTCGATGTGAGCTTCGCGGATCGTGGCCTTCGGAGCCTCGACGAACCGCTCGACCTTCTCCACAACGTGCTCGACCTTGTGCTCGACCCGCTCGACCAGCTTCGGCGGCTCAGGCACGACGACCGGGCGGGGTGCCGGAGGCGGCGGCGGGGGAGCAACCACCTTCC
>JBAXUD010000252.1:0-5177 GCA_037129875.1 Mycobacteriaceae bacterium | reverse complement strand
TCGCTAGGCGAGCCGGATCAGGCCGTAGTCGTAGGCGTGCCGGCGATAGACCACAGTCGGCCGGTCGGTCTCCTTGTCGTGGAACAGGAAGAAGTCGTGGCCGACGAGTTCCATTTCGTAGAGCGCGTCGTCGACGGTCATGGGCTTTGCAGGGTGTTCCTTGACCCGCACAATCTGGCCGGGCTCGTGGTCGTCGACCTCGGCCGGGCTCGGCGACGTGGGGGTGGCTCCGGGCTTGAATGCCTCGACAAGATCCAGCGGAGCGGCGGTCGCATGGTGCAGCGACACCGGCGTCTTATCGCCGTAGTGCACTTTCTGGCGGTCCTTGCCGCGACGCAGCCGACTCTCGAGTTTGTGGACGGCGGCCTCGAGGGCGCCGTAGAACGTGTCGGCGCGACCCTCGCCGCGGACGACCGGCCCCCGGTCGACATGTGCGGTGATCTCGACGCGCTGGCAGTTCTTGCGCTGACGCCGATTGTTCTCGTGTGAGAGTTCGACGTCGAAGCGATGGATCGAGTGATCGATCCGCTCAGCCCTGGCGAGCTTCTGCCCGACATAGACGCGGAAGTGGTCGGGGATCTCGACATTGCGACCGGTCACCTGGACGTGGGCTTCGGGGCCCCCGTCAGTGCTCTGGCCGTCAGCGGCGGGTTCAGGAAAATGCACGGATTGGGTTGACATACTTGGCAACTCGTTTCTGCTAACGGGTAGCACGCACTGCTGCGCGCCTGGCCTGTCATTGGTGAAAGTGCGCCGATACGGCACTGCGGAAGCCCACACCCGCCGACGCCAGGGGTCGAAGAACCACCTCCTACACGCTCGGCGAAGCGGCGAGCCGGCTGCCCGACCGCCCCGTGATGTGTTCACGGTGTGTTAACCCTGACGGTAGTCCCAGTCGGTGAGGTGGTGCCACTTTTCGGGCCACTGGTGTTGGAGTCTTTTGCCCCTTTCTCGGCGAACTGTCATCACACATAAGCCAGGGTCAGCACGGCGCTCACCGCGGCGCCGCCGGCATTCAACACCCGCACCGATTCGCGCGCGGTGGCACCGGTGGTCAGGACGTCATCCACCAGCAGTACCTCACCGGTGGGCGCGTCTGCCGTGAGCCGCACCCGACCGGCGATATTGCGCTCACGCGCGGCGCTGGTCAGCCCGACGGAGTCGCGGACCAGTGCGGCGGTGCGCAGCACCGGGGCGGTGGTGTGCCACGAGCTGGCGGAGGTTGCGCGTGCGGCGATGCGCAGGACCGGGTCGCCCCCGCGGCGGCGGGCCGCCGACCGGCGAGAGGGGGCCGGAACCACCGTGAGCGGCTCGCCGAGGATTCCCCAGCTGGTCAGCCGGTGGATGCCCAGCGCCAGCGCCCGCGACAGCGGGCCTGCCAGGTCCCGGCGGCCGTGCTCCTTGAGCGCGACGATGGCCTGCCGGCGCGGTCCGGCATAGCGGCCCAGGGCGAACACCGGCACCCCCGGATCGACGCGCGGCGTGACGACGTGCGGTTCGTCGGCGTTGACGTCGAGCGCGGCCGCACACCCGTCACACCAGCGGGTAGACGGCGCCCCGCAGCCACCGCACTGCAGCGGCAGGACGAGGTCGAGCATGGCGCCAGTGTGACGGCGAACCGCGATGAACGCACTTCAGCGCCGAATACACCTGTGGGACAAAGGTTCTGTCCGACGGCTGCTGGCTGGCGGCGTCTAGCCGGGCATGACCGGAACCGCGCCGGGCTCCATGAACGGGCGCAGTTCCGACCACGTCTGGCCGTTGCCCGCGCTGGTCGCCAGCAGCTGCAGCACGCCCCTGGCGTCGGCGACGTAGACCGCCGACGGGTTGGCGGCGACCGCCGAGACCGGCATCACCAGGTTGTTACTCGGGCCGTCGGAGTTCACGCCGTCGAGGTTGACGTAGGACACCGGATGGGCCGGGTCGCTACGGGTGACCACCATGTCGTCGCCGGTGCGCCAGGACAGCGACACCACCGAGTTACCCAGACCGAACCCGAGACGGCGCGGGAAGGTCAGCGCGAACTCGCCGCCCGGCGTCTGTTCCACCCCGGCCAGCACCACCTGGCCGTCGATCACCATCGACGCCCGGGTGCCGTCACGGGAGACCTGCAGTTCGGTGATCGCGCCGGGGAAGCGTGACGTCACCGCGGCGGAGTCCACCGGTATGCGGGCCGGCTGGCCGGATGCCTCCTCGCGGATGACCCGCACCACGCTGTTGCCGTCCACCACAACCCAGACAGCGTCGTCGAGTGCCCACGACGGACGCGATAGGCTGCGGCCGTCGGTGGCCCGCACCGCCTGACCGCCGTTGGGCCCGATCCACAACGACGCGCCGGCGTTGGGCGGACCCACCACAGCTGCGACATCGCGGCCCGATCGGGAGAAGCTGGCCGCCCGCTGGTCGGCCATCTCCCCGAACGAGCCGTTGACCTTCGTCGCGCGTTGTCCGTCCAGCGCGGCCATCACCCCGCCCATCAGCGCGTGCACCCCGGCCGGCGCACCGTCGACGGCGCCAGGGTCGGTCGCGGCGACGTCGGTGGTCTTCCACCCGTCGACGAACCGGTCGTCCAGCGGCGCACCGTCGACGTTGATCAGGTACGGGCCCTTGATGTCCGAACGCGCCAAGGTCCAAATCAATTGGGCGGCAACGAGAAGCCGGCTTGCCGGGTCCGTGGTGGTCAGGTTCTCCAGATCCACCCGCGCACCACCGTAGCCGCGACCCACCCCGGTCTTCCCGCCGTCTGCCCGGGTAAGGGGTCCGCGCAGCTTCAGCGGCGGAGCCAGCAGGTTGCGCACCGCGTTGGCCATTTCCGGCCGCGGCCCGGCAAGCAGTTTGTTGACCAGTTCGATGGCCAGCAGATCGGAGTCGGAGACCGCCACATAGCGCGGGTCCGGAACGACGGTCTTGCCGGTGGGATCCACGAAGTAGAGCGTGTATCGCTTATAGGCCGCCTGGAACTGCTGCCAGTCCAGGAACACCCCGTTCGGCAACCGGTCGATTCGCCAGCCGCTCGGGGTCTGCACAAGTTCAATGGCTCCGGTGTCGGGCAGCTTGCCCTCGCCGGTCTCGAACACACCGACATCGGAGAGCGAACCCAGGATGTCAGCCTGCATGGCCACCGAAATCTTGTCCGCAGAGCGGGTTTCGGTGAATACCACCTTGTCGATGAGCAGGGCGCTGCCCTGATCGTCCCAGTCTTTGGAGGCCGAATCGGTGAGGAATTGACGCGCGGCCAGATGACGGTTGGCCGGATCGGCGGTGGCTTTGAGGAACTCCCGCAACAGTTGTTCGGGGCTCATGCTCGAATTGGGCCCCGGCAACTGTTTGGGGCTGGGCATTTCCACGGTCCCGATCGCCTGGGGGGCCGAGGAATCAGGCACCCCCGCGCATCCGGGCAGCAGTGCGATCAGGCCGGCCAGCAAGACCGACAGCAACTTGCGGGTCACACCCGCTCCCCCGCGGTGTCCCACTGCCGCACCCGTTCGGCGGCAAGGGGTTTCAGCGGCAGCGGGCTCGTGGTGACCTTATGTCCCCGAACCAGTGGCAGGGTCAATCGGAAACAGGCGCCGTTGCCCGGCTCACCCCAGGCCTCGAGTCGGCCCTGGTGCAGGCGGGCATCCTCGATGCTGATCGCCAGGCCGAGTCCGGTACCGCCCGAGCGGCGCACCCGCGACGGGTCGGAACGCCAGAACCGGCTGAACACCATCTTCTCCTCGCCGGGACGCAGGCCGACACCGAAGTCGCGAACGGTGACCGCGACGGTGTCTTCGTCGGCACCCATCCGGATCTGGACCGGCTGGTGCTCGGCGTGATCGATGGCGTTGGCGATCAGGTTGCGCAGGATCCGTTCGACACGACGCGGGTCGACCTCGGCGATCACCGGATCGTCGGGCAGTTCCACCTGCAGTTCGATCGATGCCTCGTGGGCCAGGTGGCCCACATTGCCGAGCGCCTTGTTGACCGTCGACCGCAGGTCCACCGCCTCCACCGACAGTTCGGCCACACCGGCGTCGTGGCGGGAGATCTCCAGCAGGTCGCCCAGCAGGGTCTCGAACCGGTCCAACTCACTGACGAGCAACTCGGTGGAACGCCGCAACGCCGGGTCGAGATCCTCGCTGTGGTCGTAGATGAGGTCGGCGGCCATCCGTACGGTCGTCAACGGTGTGCGCAGTTCGTGGCTGACGTCGGAGGTGAACCGCCGCTGCAGGTTGCCGAACTCTTCGAGGGTGTTGATCTGGCGTTGCAGGCTCTCGGCCATGTCGTTGAACGACACCGCCAGCCGGGCCATGTCGTCTTCGCCGCGAACCGGCATCCGCTCGGACAGGTGCCCCTCGGCGAAACGCTCGGCGATTCTAGATGCCGAGCGTACCGGCAGCACCACCTGCCGCGACACCAGCAAGGCGATGCCGGCCAACAGGAGCAGCAGCACGAGGCCGCCGGTGGCCATGGTTCCCCGGACCAGGGTGATGGTGTTCTCCTCGCTGGTGAGCGGGAAGATCAGGTACAGCTCAAGGTTGCTGACGCGCGACGGTGCCGGGGTGCCGACCAGGAGTGCCGGACCGGAGAGGCCTTCGGTGCGCACGGTCGCGTACTGGTAGCTGACTTGGCCGGCCTTGACGAAATCACGCAGGGTGCGCGGAATCTGGTCGACCGGGCCGGCCGAGGTGGCCTCGCGCGGGCCGTCACCGGGAACCATCAGCACAGCATCGAACGTGCCGGCCAGCCCGGCCCCGGATGCCTGACCGGGCTTGGAAATCAAAGTATTTCGCGCCAACTGCAGGCTCGAGTCCAGTGAGCGGGCCTCTTCGCCGCTGACGATCCCGCTGACGGTGCCGCGGGCCCGGTCCACCTCCTCGGTGGCTGCCCGCACCTTGACGTCGAGCACCCGGTTGGTGATCTGACTGGTCAACACGAAGCCGAGCACCAGAATCACCACGGCCGAAAGGCCAAGTGTGAGAACGACGACGCGCAACTGCAGAGATCTGCGCCAGATCTGCGCAAGAGCCCGACTCATGGCGCTGGTGCCCCGAACCAACGGTCCGGTGCGCATGCGCCGCCGAGTGCTGAAGATCATGGCGGGAAAAACCGGCACACGACGCTACCGACGGTGCCACTCCTCCTCGCCGAGGCTCGGCAGATCATTGCGCCGCTCCTCGCCCTCGCTGACGCTCGGG
>JBAXUD010000251.1:0-5240 GCA_037129875.1 Mycobacteriaceae bacterium | reverse complement strand
GGATGGCCCGGTGCAGCCGCGGCAGGCCGATCATGAGCACGGCGACACCGCCGACGATCGCCAGAGTCGGCCCGGCGGTGGGCCAATCGGCGTGGGTGATGACGGACCACGCCGCGGGCAGGGTGCGGTGCCCGGCCGGGGCCGTCGCGCCGAAGGCGGCGGGCACCTGCTGCAGGAAGATGATGGCGGCGATTCCCAGTGTGAAACCTTCGATCACCGGCCACGGGATGAACGTCACGGCACGACCCAGACCGGTGAACCCGGCGGTGATGACCAGCACGCCGGCCAGCACCGTCACCGCGGCGATGGCGCCCGCACCGTGCTGAGCGACGATGGGCGCCAGGACCACCGCCATCGCACCGGTGGGGCCCGACACCTGGACCGCTGAACCGCCGAATACGGCGGCCACCAGGCCGGCCACGACTGCGGTGATGAGACCGGCGGCGGCGCCGACGCCGGAGCTGATGCCGAATGCGAGGGCAAGGGGAAGCGCGACCACGCCGACGGTGATCACGGCCAGGACGTCGCGGCGCCACGAATGCCGCAGTCCGGCGTAGTCGCCGCGGTGGGGCAACAGGCGCCGAGGCGAGTCGGCACCCTTGGTCGTCACCGCCGTTCTCCGACCGGGGGAAGTGCCTCGAACGCCTCGAGTTGCTGCTGCTGAGCCCGCAGGGTGTCGGCAAGAAAGGTCCGCGCGATGATCAGCAGTTCGGACACCGACGGGTTGGCCAGTTCGTACAACACGGCGTTGCCCACGCGCTCGGCCCGAACGACCTGGTGGAGTTTGAGAACCGCCAGATGCTGGGACAACAGCGTGGGTTCGATCCCGGTTGCGGCCAGGATCTCGGCAACGGGGGTGGGACCTGCGTTGGTCGCCAGGATCTCCAGGACGCGGATCCGCGCGGGGTGCGACAGCGCCTTGAACAGGTTCGCCTTGATCTCGTAGAGCGGACGCTCATTGCGGCGGAGACGGTGTCGGACATCCGCGATCCCCCATTTGCCGGATTAATGGATTGAACGATTTTTCAAGCGATCATACGCCGAGGCGCACCGCGATCCCCGACGCTGTTTCCGTTATATGGCCTGCGATCATCGGCAGCTATGAGCAGTGACAGCGGGGACCCGCCGGCCGTCCGCCGGTGGCCGCACGTCCTGCGCCTGGCGGTGTTCGCCGCGTTCCTGCTGACGTTGTTCTATCTGGTTGCCGTCCAGCGGGTCATCGACATCGACGCCGTCCGCGCGGCGATCGCCCGGGCGGGGCCGCTGGCTCCGCTGGTCTACATCCCGGTGTCGGCGCTGCTGGCCACGATGTTCGTGCCGGGCCCGCTGCTGGCCGCCGGCAGCGGGGTGCTGTTCGGCCCGGTGCTGGGGACCTTCGTCACGCTGGGCTCGACGGTGACGACGGCGACGATCGCCGCCTTCGTCGGCAGGCGGGCCGGACGGGACAGCGCCCGCGCGCTCATCGGAGAGCAGTGGGCCGGGCGCATCGACGACCAGATCAAACGGCGCGGACTGTGGGCCGTCGTCGGGCAACGCTTCGTGCCCGGCATCTCCGATGCGTTGGCCTCCTACACCTTCGGCGCGTTCGGATTGCCGTTGTGGCAGATGGCAATCGGGGCTTTCATCGGATCCATGCCACGGGCGTTCGTCTACACCGCGCTGGGTGCCTCGATCTCCGATCTCTCCTCACCGCTGGCCTACGCGGCGATCGCCGTCTGGTGCGCCATGGCGGTCATCGGCGCATTCGCCGCCCACCGCGGGTACCGCAGCTGGCGCGCCAACAACCGCAAGGGCTGAGCACCGACTTACCCGGCGTGAGCGGCCACCAGGTAGTCGTCGAGGTCCACTCGGGAAAGCTCTCGGGTGAATTGCGTCGCGAAGCCGGGGTACATGGTGCTGTTGTGCCCGTCCTTGGTGAGATACCAACTCGCGCAACCGGAGTTCCACGTCGTGTTCGACAGCCGCCGCTGAATCGTTTCGTTGTAGCGGTCCTGCCGGTCCTTGCGGACGTCGAAGATGCGGATGCACCGCTCCTCGATGAGCCGTACGGCGTCGACGATGTAGTCGATCTGCGCCTCCATGTACAGCAGCGCCGAGTTGTGGCCGGGACCGGAGTTCGGCCCGAACGTCAGGAAGAAGTTGGGGTAGCCGGACACCGAGACACTCTTGTAGGCATATGCCCCAGTCGACCACTCGTCAGCCAGTTTGCGCCCGTCGAGTCCCGCGACGGGAAAGGGTGTCCCGTTTTTGGTGCAGACATCGAAACCGGTCGCAAACACGATGCAGTCCACCTCATGCTCGATGCCGTCGGCGGTGCGGATACCGCCCGGCGCGATGGTGGCGATCGGCCACGTGATCAACGTGCAGTTGTCTTTCTCCAGCGCCGGGAAGTAGTCGTTGGTCATCAGCATCCGCTTGCAGCCGGCGCGGAAGTCCGGCGTGAGCTGTCGCCGCTTCCAGGGATCGCGAATCTGCCTGCGCAGGTTCGCCTTTGCGATCAGCTGGATGGCGGTGGTCGCAGCGGTATCCCACACCATGCCCACCGCAGCGGCCTCGTGTCCCCAGAACCAGGCCTGCCGGGTCAACTCCCCGGCGCCCGGGACTCGGCGGAAAACATGCTTGGCCCAGCCAGGATGGGCGAAGTCCAACCGGGGCAGCACCCAGCCCGGCGTGCGCTGGAAGACCTTGACCTTGGACGCTTTCTTCACCAGTTCCGGAATGATCTGCACCGCACTGGCGCCCGTCCCGATCACCGCGATCCGCTTGCCGGTCACGTCGTAGTCGTGGTCCCACCGGGCGCTGTGGATCTTGTGCCCGTTGTAGCTGTCCAGGCCGCGGATATCCGGCCAGCTGACGTTGGACAGCGGGCCGGCCGCCAGCACCGCGGTCCGCGCCGTGTACGTCGCCCCTGACGCGGTATCAGCGGTCCAGGTGCCGGTGTCCTCGTCGAAATTCAGGGCGGTGACATCGGTCCGGAATCGGATGTACTGACGCAGGTGGTGTCGGTCGACCAGGTTCTCGATGTAGTCCAGGATCTCGGTGCCGCCGGAGTACACCCGCGACCAGTCGGGGTTGGGGGCGAAGGAATAGGAATAGAGGACGGACGGGATGTCGCACGCCGCGCCCGGGTATGTGTTGTCACGCCAGGTGCCGCCGACGCGGTCACTGCGTTCGAGGATGACGAAGTCGTCGATTCCGCTCTGCAGCAGCCGGATTGCGGTGCCCAATCCGGCGAAGCCGGCCCCGATGATCAGGACCGATGAGCTTCGCGTCATCGCGAGACCGGTTCGTGAGTGAGTTCTTTCGACCATGACGGCACCTTGCCGAGCACGCCGATAGGGAAGTGGTCGATGACGGCGCCCATCTGTTCGGCGACGAACTGGAAGGGCTGTTTGTGATTGATCGCCAGGCCGAAGTGGTACTTGACGAGGTGGAAGCCGGGCAGTCGACGGGTGTTGGCGCTGCGCCCGCCGGTCTTTTCGAATCGGCGGATCGCATTGTGCAGCTTGTCCTCGGACAGACCCATAGCGCTGATGTTGGTGATCATCCGGGTCAGCAGGGGCGAGTACACCAGTAGGCCCAGCATCACCGACGGTCGTATCAACGTGCCGGCCCCTTCGATGACGATCTTGCGCATCGGCCCGGCGCCCAGCATGTCGAGCACCTGGAATCCGACGGCGAGATGCCGGGATTCGTCGGAGTTGATGTGCCGGAACACCTCGTGGCACAGCGGGTCGTGCACCTCGTCGAGCAGGAACTTGACCAACGCACCGTCCAACGCGGTTTCCAGAGCGGGGATCACGGTGCCCAGCGTGGAGATCGGCATGCTGTCGGAGTAGCGGTCCAACCACTCGATGACGAGCCGGATGTTGTTGTTCGGCATCGGAATTTCGTCGGCCTCGATCATCCCCCAGCGTCGCATCAGGGCCAGTTCAGCGTTGGCGTGGCGCTGTTCCTCGGCGTGGAAGTACTGGTAGATCTGTTTCAGTTCGTCAGACGGCGCCTTCTTGGCCAGCGCGGCGAAGCCACGGGCGCCGACGTTCTCGATCCAGACCAGGTCCGCCATGAAGGCCTTGAGTTTGGGCCGTTGTTCATCGGTGAGAGTCTCGGCGCCGGGAGCATCCCAGTCGATGTCGGCCAGCGCCCACTGCTTGTCCTTGATGGTGGCCAGCATGTCGGCGTATTCAAAGGCCATCGTGACACTCCTCTCGGATCGGTTAGCGTGCGATGCGCTCGACGATGCCGAGCGCCCGGGTGTAGGTCCCCGGCAGCAGACGTTTGGCCTGCCAGATGACTTTGGCGTCGAGTTGGGGAACGGCGTGCAGCTGGCCGCGATCAAGGGCGTCCAAGGCGGACCGCGCCACCGAGTCGGCGCTGACCCCGGTCCATTTCATCGCCGTCGTCGCCAGCCGGGCGGCTCCCGCGTCGATGGTGTCGGGGTTGACGATGTTGGTCTTGACGAAAGTCGGGCACAGGACCGTCACACCCACACCGGTGCCGCTGAGCTCGGCGGCGAGGGTTTCCGACAGTGCGAGCACCGCGGCCTTGCTGACGTTGTAGGCGCCCATCCGCGGCGCCGCAGCGAAACTCGCGGCCGACCCCACGTTGATGATTCCGCCCCGGCCCGCTGCCCGCATCCGCGGTGCAAACACATGGCAGCCGTGAATGACGCCCCACAGATTGACGTCGATGGTCTTGCGCCAGAGCTCCAGTGGCATCTCGCCGATCACCACCCCGCCGGCGCCGATGCCGGCGTTATTGACCACCAGATCGGCCGGCCGGGAGAACCACTCCTCGGCGGCATCGGCCAGGCCGGCGACCGCGTCGGGGTCGGACACATCGCAGACGTGCGCCGCCGCACGATCGCCGATCTTCTCCGCGGTCTCCTTGGCGGCGACGTCGTCGATGTCCGCGCAGACCACCCGGCCGCCACGGCGGGCGATCTCAAGCGCGAAGGCCCGGCCGATACCGCTGCCCGCGCCGGTGACCACCGCGTCGGCGCGGGCGGTTCGGCGCCGTCCGGTACCGGGGATCGGCAGCCTCATGCTGGCTGCGCCTGACACCATTGACCGCGCATGCCACCAGTTTGGGTCCGGGCGCCGGTGATGTCAACATGGACACGTGCCAGCGAAAGCGGGGGTTTGGGGTGGTCGCACCGCCGTCGAACGGCACGCCGAGCGTCGGCGACGGCTGATCGATGCGGCCACCGAGATCTGGGTGGAGAGCGGATGGGCCGCGGT
>JBAXUD010000250.1:0-5278 GCA_037129875.1 Mycobacteriaceae bacterium | reverse complement strand
AGCAGCATGGCGGCCACCAGCGCTCCCGCCCTCCCCATCCGACCCATGGCGATCAGGGTAAGCCAATGACCCGGCTGCTGATGATCGGCGCATCCGGGGCGGGACCATCCAGCAGCGCCAGTACAGCGTCCAGATCGAGGTGGGCGCCGAGCAGATCGGCCATCACATCCAGCTGCCGATCGCGACGGGCCGCCACACTGACGTCCGGGGCCACCTGGAATCCGGTCCGGCCGACGGCGTCGGCGGCCTGCGAAAGCCAGGCGCGCCGGAAATCGTCGTTGTCGAAAAGCCCGTGCCAGTGCGTCGCGAACACCTGGGAGTTGCGATAACCCTGAACGCTTCCGCCGACCTGGAACCACGCGTCCGCGACGCATCGCAGCACCCGTCCGTAATGGATCTCGTAGCCGTCCAGGCCGTCGTCGGGGGCTTCCCAGCGCCGCAGCACCTTCTCGTTGTCGAACACGATGTCGGCGTCGAGCAGACCCAGGCCCGCCACCCTCCCCCGGCCGCTCTCGACCGCGTCGTCGATGCGCCGGCACAGCATCTGCAGCCCACCGCAGATGCCGAGCACCACACCACCGCGCTCGGCGTGCGCCACGATCGCCTCGGCCATGCCGCCGTCGCGCAACCACTGCAGGTCGGAGACGGTGGCCTTGCTACCGGGGATCACCACGACGTCGACGTCGGCCAGCTGTGCCGGCCCGCTGGCCCAGCGCACCGTCACCCCGGGCTCGCACGCCAGCGCCTCGACGTCGGTGGAGTTGGAGATCCGCGGCAATCGCACCGCTGCCACCCGCAGCGATTGACTGCCCAGCGGCGCACTGGGCACTCCGACCAGGTCATGGGCCAGCACCGACACCGAATCTTCGGCGTCCAGCCACAACTCGTCGCTGTAGGGCAGCACTCCGTAGGTCGGCCGACCGGTGAGCACAGCCAGTTGTTCCAGGCCGGGCGCCAGCAGGGCCGGATCGCCCCGGAACTTGTTGACGATGAATCCGGCGATCAACGCTTGATCCTGGGGTTCGAGCACAGCGACGGTGCCGAACAGGTGCGCCAGTACACCCCCGCGGTCGATGTCTCCGACCACGACGACGGGCAGTCTTGCCGCACGCGCGAGCCCCATGTTGGCCAGATCCGTTGCGCGCAAATTGATCTCGGCGGGCGAACCGGCTCCCTCACACAGCACGACGTCGAACTCGGCTCGCAGACTCGCCAGATCCTCGGCGACAACCCCGGCCAGAAGGTCACGGTGGTTGATGTAGTCGCGGGCGCCGACCGTGCCCACCGGCCGGCCGCGGACCAGCAGTTGCGAGGTCCGGTCGCTGCCGGGCTTGAGCAGAATCGGGTTGAACCGCACACTGGGCGCCAGGCCCGCGGCGCGGGCCTGCATGCTCTGCGCCCGGCCGATCTCGCCGCCGACCCCTTCCGCGTCCAGGGCGACCACCGAGTTGTTGCTCATGTTCTGCGCCTTGAACGGCGCCACCCGAATTCCCTTGCGCGCCAATAGCCGACACAGACCCGCGACGACCATTGATTTGCCGGCGTCCGAGGTGGTTCCGGCGACAAGCAGTGCGCCGCCGGTTGGCGGTGTCATGGCAGGGTGAGGATTTCGGCGCCGTCCTCGGTCACCACGAGGGTGTGCTCGAACTGCGCCGTCCATTTCCGGTCCGAGGTGGCGACCGTCCAGTCGTCGTCCCAGATCTCGTAGTCCAGCGAACCCAGGTTGATCATCGGCTCGATGGTGAAGGTCATGCCGGGCTCGAACTCGGTCGTCACGCTGGGCTGGTCGTAATGCAGCACCACCAGTCCGTTGTGGAACGTTGTTCCGATGCCGTGACCGGTGAAGTCGCGAACGACGTTGTAGCCGAAGCGGTTCGCGTAGGACTCGATGACCCGGCCCACCACCGACAGCGCCCGGCCCGGCTTGACCGCCTTGATGGCGCGCATGGTGGCTTCCCGGGTGCGCTCGACGAGCAACCGGTGCTCCTCGCTGACGTCGCCGGCCAGGAAGGTCGCATTGGTGTCGCCGTGGACGCCGTGGATGTAGGCGGTGACGTCGATGTTGACGATGTCGCCGTCGGCGATCACCGTCGAGTCCGGGATGCCGTGGCAGATGACCTCGTTGAGCGAGGTGCAGCAGGACTTGGGAAATCCCTTGTAGCCCAGCGTCGACGGGTAGGCGCCGTGGTCGACCATGTAGTCGTGGGCGATCCGGTCGAGTTCGTCGGTGGTGACCCCCGGCGCGACCGCCTGGCCCGCCTCGGCCAGTGCCCCGGCGGCGATACGGCCGGCGATACGCATCTTCTCGATGACCTCGGGACTCTGCACCCACGGCTCGTTGCCTTCGGCGGCGGTGGGGCGCCCGACGTACTCCGGCCGCTCAATCGACTTAGGCACCGGCAGGGTCGGCGAGACCACCCCGGAGCTGAGAGCGCTACGCACCGGCATGTGCGCTCACCGACGCCGGAGCAACGGTGGCACCGGCAGCACCTGCCGCCGCGGTCCGCGGACGTTGACCGAACCCATCACCACCCGGCCGGTGAGAACGACATGCGGTTTGCCTTCCGCCGGCGGGTTCTTGCGGCGGTCGCGCGCACTCCCGCCGTAGACGGTGACGTCGTCGAGCGATGCGCTGGCCCCGTCGGGAAGCCGGATGTCGACCGAACCCCGCACGATGTCCATCTCGATGACCACGACCGGCCCGGCGAACCGGGCGGTGGTGAGGTCGAGGTCCACCGAGCCCATCCGGCGCACCAGGGAAAGCCTGGTGGGTACGGCCCACTCGCCGTGCCGGCGCAGCGAACCCATCCAGCCGCGCAGTTCCAGCCGGTCGGCCGCCGAGGATGCCAGGGCTCCGGCCCGGGGCAGGTCGTCGACCAAGGCGTGCAGATCGGAGGGCTGGCGGGCAGTCGCGACCTGAACCGAGCGCTCTTCGAACTCGCCGATGTCGATCAGGCCCAGCGCGACGGCGTTGTGCAGCCGCCGCAGTGTCCCGTTGCGGTCTGCGTCGGACACCCGCACGGCGGGCGTGCTGTCGTATTTGACGACTGCAGTGGTGTCGATCCGGCTCTCGATATCAGTCATGGCACCTCCAATTTACCGCCGCCTCGCGAGTACTTCCTCCCGGCGCCGTCTGCATTAGGCTGAGCTGCCATGTCTGATCTGCCGAGAAGGTCCGTGTTGATCGGGGCCGCCGTCGCTCCGCTGGCCGCCTGCTCCAAGCCCGCCGACGCGCCGGTGGCCGCCCATCCGAGCACTGGACAGACGCTGACCGCCGTCGCCGACGTTCCCGTGGGTGCGGCCACGATCGTCGACGGCACGCTGATCACCCAGCCCAGCGCCGGTGTCTTCAAGGGTTTCGTCGCGCGCTGCACACACGCCGGGTGCGCGCTGACCGTGAAGAACGGCGGCATCCAATGCCCTTGCCACGGAAGCAAATTCGCCCTTGACGGGTCCGTGGACCACGGTCCGGCGGTCGACCCCCTTGTCGCGCGGCCGGTGACGGTGCAGGGCGGTCAGATCGTCGCCGGCTGAGTCAGGCCAGGAAGTCCGGCGGGAGTTGCTCCAACATGTGGCGCACCATCCGAACCGCGTACGTTGAACTGCCGCCGCCGACGATGAGACCGGCGAACGCCAGATCCCCACGGTAGCCGGTGAACCAGGCGTGTGAACCGCCCTGGAATTCCGCCTCCCCGGTCTTGCCGTAGACCTGGCCCATGCCGTCGATCTCTTTGGCTGTGCCGTTGGTCACCACCTGGCGCATCATGGAACGCACCCCGTCGAGCGTGACGGGGTCGACCGGCGGGTTGTCACCGGTTGCGGCGGTCTCGGTACCGGCGATGAGGCGCGGGGTCGGGGTTTTGCCGGCCGCGACGGTCGCCGCCGCCAGCGCCATGCCGAATGGTGTGACCAGCACTTTTCCCTGTCCGAACCCGTCCTCGGTGCGCTCGGCGAGATCGACGGTGGAGGGCACCATTCCGGTGACGGTGGTCAGACCTGCGACCGTGTAATCCGGCCCGATCCCATACTCGGAGGCCGCGACGGTCAAAGCCGTCGGCGACATCCGGCTGGCCAGCTCGGCGAAGGTGGTGTTGCACGAATTTGCGAAGGCCTTGGCCATGGGCACCACGCCGAGGTCGAACTTGTCGTAGTTGGGGATGGTGCGGTCGCCGATGTCGATCTGACCGGGGCAGGCCACCATGGTGTCGGGTCCGGCCAGCTTGTTGTCGATGGCCGCGCCTGCGGTGACGATCTTGAACGTCGACCCGGGCGGATAAAGCCCCGTGGTGGCCGCCGGCCCGTCGGCGTCGGCAGCGCCGTTCTGGGCCACCGCGAGGATCTCCCCGGTGGAGGGTTTGATCACGACCAGCATGGCTTTGCGCCACTGGTCATCCACCGCGCGCTGGGCGGCCTCCTGGACCAGCCGGTCGAGGGTGATGGAGATCGACGGCGCGGGCTTGGGCGCAACCTCGGTCAGCACATCGACGTCGGCACTGTTGCGGTTGATGCTCAACACGCGCCAGCCCGCTTCGCCGTCGAGTTCGTCTTGAACGGACTTCTTCACCTCGCTGATGACGGCCGGAGCGAAATTGTCGTTGGTGGGCAGCATGTCGGCCTGCGGGGTGACGATGACACCGGGCAGCGCGTCGAGCGCGCCGGCCACCTTGTCGTGGTCGGAGGGCCGCAGCGTGATGAGGTCCAGCGGACCGTTGGTGGAGCTGGCCTGCTCGGCGAGGCGCTGCGGATTGAGGGTGTTGTCGAACTGCCGGAGGACGTCGGCGACCACCTTCGCTGTCGTCATCAGATCGCCGCCGGCCCCGGCTGCATCGAGCTGATACCGGTAGAGGGTGCCCGGTGCCAGCACCTCGGTGCCGCCGAACTCGTTGACCGAGGCCCGCCGCGGCGGATCTGCCCGCAGTTCCAGGGTCTGGTTCTCACCGAGTCGGGGATGCAGAGCGCTGGGCGACCACCGGACCCGCCAGGTGCCTTCGTCGCGGACCATGTTGAGCACCCCGTCATAGGTCCAGGTGCGGTTCTTGGGCAGCTGCCAGGTGAAGCGATAGTTCACGCTGCCGGTGTCCTCGGTGTAGCGCGTACCCAGAATGGTGGCGTCCAGGTGAGATGCCTGCAGCCCGGACCAAGCCTGGTTGAGTTCGGTGTGCGCCTCGGTCGGCTGGTCGCTGAGCGCCGCGGCGGCGCCGGTGTCTCCGCGCCCGAGATCGGCGAGGAACGCCGCGGCCGCCTGCGCGGGTCCGGCCTGACGCGGCGTACAGGCCGA
>JBAXUD010000025.1:0-15426 GCA_037129875.1 Mycobacteriaceae bacterium | reverse complement strand
TCGCCGAGAACATCATGATCGTCGACCTGGTGCGCAACGACCTGGGCCGGGTGGCCGACACCGGAACCGTGACCGTCCCCCAACTCCTGGCGGTGCACGCCGCACCTGGGGTGTGGCACCTGGTGTCGACCGTGAGCGCGACGGTGCCCGCCGATCTGCCCACCGCGGCCCTGTTGGCTGCGACCTTCCCGCCCGCATCAGTCACCGGAACACCGAAAACACGCGCACGGCAGCTTCTTTCGCAGTGGGAGCCACACCGGCGCGGGGTGTACTGCGGCACTGTCGGCATGGCATCTCCGATTGCGGGCACAGAACTCAACGTGGCGATCCGCACCGTCGAGTTCGACGCCGACGGCGGCGCGGTGCTCGGCGTGGGTGGTGGCATCACCGCCGACTCGGACCCGCTGGCCGAATGGCAGGAGTGCCTGCACAAGGCCGCCACGATCGTCGGTCAGCCCGGTCAATTCCCCGTGTCGCTGCGCTCTCCCCCGCAATCGGGCGGTACCCCCGGCCCGCCGCGACGCGAGCGCAGCACCGCGTCGTAGAGTTCGCGCCGAGACGGTGCGCCCGGGTGCGCGTCGACCACCGCCGCACAGGCGTCCTTGACCCGCATCCCGCCCTCGACCAGCGCAGCGACCGCGCCCACGAGTGACCCCACGTCCGCCTGCGGTGTGCCCCCGGCCAGGACGACGGTGATCTCCCCCAGCACTCCCTCGGCAGCCCAGTCCGCCAACTCCCCGAGCGTTCCGCGCCGGATCTCCTCATGTGTCTTGGTCAGTTCCCGGCACACCACGGCCCGGCGCGCCGCGCCGAGTTGGTCGACGGCGTCGCGCAGGCAGTCCGCCAGCCGTCGCGGCGACTCGAAAAACACCGTCGTGCGGGCTTCTGCGGCCAGGGCGGCCAGCCAGTTACGCCGAGCGGACTGCTTGCGCGGCGCGAACCCCTCGAAGCAGAACCGGTCCGAGGGCAGGCCCGAGACGGCCAGCGCGGTGGTCACAGCCGACGGGCCCGGCAGGCAGGACACCGGCAACCCCGCTTCTACACAGGCAGTCACCATCCGGTAGCCCGGATCGTTGATCAGCGGCATACCGGCGTCGCTGACCAGCAGCACCGTCGCACCCGCGGCGATCTCTGCGACCAGCCCCGGCACCCGCCCCGCCTCATTCTGGTCGAACAGGCTGATCACCCGCCCGCCGATCGACACCCCGAGCGAGGCGGCCAGGCCGCGCACCCGGCGGGTGTCTTCGGCGGCCACGACATCGGCGGTCGACAGCGCGTCGATCAGGCGTTTCGATGCATCGCCCGCCTGGCCGAGCGGCGTCGCACCCAGGAGCAGACGGCCGGAGGACCCCGGCGGGCCGGAGCGCAGCGACTCGGGGACTGGCCCCGGCGGGCCGGAGCGCAGCGACTCGGGGACTGGCACTGTCACACCCTACGATTGTTGCGATGACCATCACGGCTGAGCACCTCGAGGCGGATGAGCGCTGCGCGCAACCCGAGGTCCCCGTCATCAGCCCCGGACCGCTGATTCCGGCTGCCGACTTCGGGCCCGGCGACCCGGCGCAGGGCTGGGCGGCAACCGCGGTCGTGGCCGCCCTGGCCGCGCTGACCCGGTTCATGAATCTCGGCTTCCCCACCGACGCCGGCACCCCGATCTTCGACGAGAAGCACTACGCGCCGCAGGCCTGGCAATTGCTGCACAACTTCGGAGTGGAGGACAACCCGGGCTTCGGTCTGGTGGTGCACCCCCCGCTGGGCAAGCACCTGATCGCCCTCGGCGAGGCGGTAGGCGGCTACACCGGCCTGGGCTGGCGGCTCAGCGCAGCCGTGTTCGGGGTGATCCTGGCGGTGCTGGTGACCCGCATCGTCCGGCGGATCAGCCGCTCGACCGTGGTCGGCGCCATCGCCGGTCTGCTCATCGTCGCCGACGGCGTCAGCTTCGTGGCCAGCCGCACCGCACTGCTCGACATTTTCATGACGGTGTTCGTGGTGGGGGCCTTCGGCGCGCTGATGGTCGATCGCGACCAGGTCCGGATGCGCATGCAGGTTGCGTGGCTGGACGGTCGGGTCGACGACACCCCCTGGGGTCCAAGGCTCGGCGTGCGGTGGTGGCGGTTCGGCGCCGGAGTGCTGCTGGGCCTGGCGTGCGCGACGAAATGGTCCGGGCTGTACTACGTGGTGTTCTTCGGGCTGATGTCGCTGGGCATGGACGTCGCGGCTCGCCGGGCCTACCGGGTACAGCGGCCCTGGGCCGGGGTGCTGCGACGCGATGTCGGACCGGCGGCCTACGTCTTCGGCGTGATTCCGCCGGCGCTGTATCTGCTGTCGTACTCGGCGTGGTTCGCCTCCGAGACGGCGGTCAACCGCTATGAGGCGGGGCAGTCGATCGGCGAACGGCAGTGGTGGCAACCGCCGGATGCCATCCGGTCGTTGTGGCACTACACCAACAAAGCGTTCCACTTCCATTCCACGCTGACCAACTCCGCCGGCAATCACCATCCATGGGAGTCCAAGCCGTGGACCTGGCCGATGTCGCTGCGGCCGGTGCTCTACGCCATCGACAACAACGACGTGCCGGGCTGCGGGGCCGCATCGTGCGTCAAAGCGGTTCTGCTGGTCGGCACCCCGACGATGTGGTTCGTGGCGGTGCCGGTGTTGTTGTATGCGGCCTGGCGCGCGATGGTCCGCCGCGACTGGCGTTATGCGGTGGTGTTGGTGGGCTATCTGGCCGGTTGGCTGCCGTGGCTGGGAAACATCGACCGGCAGATGTACTTCTTCTACGCGGTTCCACTGGCGCCGTTCCTGATGATGGCCATCGCGCTGATCCTCGGCGACATCCTCTACCAGCCGACCCGTCCGGAGGGCAGGAGCGGAGCGACTCGGGAGATGGATTCGGAGGGCAGGAGCGGAGCGACTCGGGAGATGGATTCGGAGGGCAGGAGCGGAGCGACTCGGGAGATGGATTCGGAGGGCCGGAGCGGAGCGACTCGGGAGACGGATCCGGCCGAGAGGCGCACTCTGGGTGTGCTGGTGGTGTGTATCTACCTCGCCCTGGCGATCACGAATTTCGCGTGGATGTTCCCCGTGCTGACGGGAATCCCGGTGTCCCAGTCCACCTGGAACATGGAGATGTGGCTGCCAAGTTGGCGTTAGGTCGCGGCTACTTGCGCGATCCCGCGCCGGACAGCGCGGTCTGCACCGCCGGGGTCACCAGACGCACCACGTCGTCTTCGGAAGCCGAGGCAAGCGGCTCCAGGTTCAGGACATAGCGGGCGGTGGCCACCCCGACCACGTAGGAGGTTGCGAGCGTAACCCGCATCCGGGCATCGGGCACGCCGAGCACCCCGGCGACGCGGTCGATGATCAACGATTCGAGGAATTCCCGAAGCGATGCAGCGACTTTCGCCGCCCCCACCCCGTCGCGAACCATCAGCGCGATCTGATCGCGAGTCTCCGGCTCGGAAAGCATCTTCAGCGTGGTGCGCACCAGTCGTTCCGCGAGGCCTTCGACGCCCGGCGACAGTATCGAGGTGATGGCCGACACCGGATCGAATGGCAGTTTCAGAACAGCGGCGAACAGTTCGTCACGGTTGTTGAAGTAACGGCGGACCATGTCGGGCGCCACACCGGCCGCCGTCGCCACCCCCTTCATGGTGACGTCCACATAACCCTGCCGCGCGTACACCCCCCGGGCGGCATCGAGCACCAGGCGCTTGACGTCGTCGGGATTCTTCGGCAGTTCAGTGGCCATATCGACCATTGTTCCGCATCCGATCGGATGCGGCGGCAACGTCACAACGGATCGCGCGCCGCCGGGCAGGACATGCACCTCGGCCCACCGCGGCCGGTGCCCAGCTCCGCCGCCGCGATGGGCAACACCTCGATTCCGGCGTCGGCCAGCCTGGCGTTGGTCTCGATGTTGCGCTCATAAGCCACCACCACACCGGGGGCCAGCGCGAGGGTGTTGTTGCCGTCGTCCCACTGCTCCCGTTCGGCGGTCACCGGGTCCAGACCGGTGTCGATGACGCGCAGCCGGTCGATACCCATCGCGGCGGCGGCGGCGGATACGAACGGCTGCTCATCGAGGATCTGCACCCCGCCGAGACGCCGGGTCATGGTGAACGCCGACAGCGAGTGCCGCACGGCCGGATACATCACGACGGCATCGACGTCGACCATGGTGCACACGGTGTCCAGGTGCATCGTCGCGCGCTCCTGGGCGATCGGCACGGCCAGGACGGTATGCACCAGGTCGTCGTCGAACAGGCTGCGCGCCAACGCTTCTGCACCGGCCGGGGTGGTGCGCTCCCCCACCCCGACGGCCACCACGCCGGGTGCCAGCAACAGCACGTCACCGCCTTCCACCGGCGCGGTCTGCGACTCGTAGGCGCGCCGCACGCCGAGGAATCGGGGGTGGTGGGCGTAGATCAGATCGGTCAGCGACGTCTCGCGACTGCGCGCGGGCAGTGCCAGCGAGGTGATCGCGAACCGCGGACCGATCCAGAACGACGAATCGCGGGTGAACATCAGGTTCGGCAGCGGGGGGATGACGAAATCGCCGCCGTGGTGCATCCGGCGCACCAGGGAGGTCTCGGCCGCGCTGTCGACGGCCGCACCGAATTCGGTGAACGTCATGCCGGCCATCAGGACGTAGGCCAGTTGAGCCGGCTCCAACGTCCGCAGGTGCGCCGAAAGCTCTTGGGAAAGATAGGGGCCCAGCCGCCGGCTGTCCACGGCCGCACTGATGCCCTGAATACGGGCGGCGCCACTGGCCAGTGCCTCGGTGAGCAGTTCGGCCAGCAACAGCACCTCGACACCGCGGGAGCGCAGCAGCGCGGCGAACGCATCGTGCTCCTCCTGGGCGCGCGCCACCCAGGGCAGTCCGTCGAACAGCAGGGCATCGTTGTTGCGTGGGGTCAGCCTTGTCAGCTCGGCGCCGGGGCGGTGCAGGATCACGCTGCGAAGCGTCCCGACTTCGGAGTCGACGCCGAAGCTGGTGCCTGCCACGGATAGACCGTATCGCCCGGCGCGGCGGACATGGATTAATCGAACGGATGTGCGATACCCTGGCGGAGTGTCCGTGATGGTTCAGGCCTCGCTGTTCGATCACAGCGAGCGGCGTGAGCTGGGGTCCGGCGCGTGGATCGAGTCCCGCTCCGGCTGGCTCGACGGAGCGGGTTCGGTCTTCGAGGAATTGCTCTCCGCCGTCGCGTGGCGCGCCGAGCGGCGCAGGATGTACGACCGGGTACTCGATGTGCCGCGTCTGGTCAGCTTCTGCGACCTCACCATCGAGGATGCGCCGCACCCAACGGTGTCGCGGCTGCGCCGCCGTCTCAACGACATCTACGCCGGCGAACTCGGCGAGCCGTTCACCAGCGCCGGCTTCTGTCTCTACCGGGACGGCTCGGACAGCGTCGCCTGGCACGGGGACACCATCGGACTCCCTCGCTCCTCCTCCGCCTCGTCCCTCGGCGGCATCGTCGACTCGGGGGCAGGCCGCAGCAGCACCGAGGACACCATGGTCGCCATCGTCAGTCTGGGCGCCACTCGCATGTTCGCGATGCGGCCCCGCGGCGGCGGCGCATCCCTGCGGCTGCCGCAGGCCCATGGCGACCTGCTGGTGATGGGCGGGTCCTGCCAGCGCACCTGGGAGCACGCCGTTCCAAAGACCAGCGCCCCGGTGGGACCGCGGATGAGCATCCAGTTCCGGCCGCGCAATGTGCGCTGACTCAGCCGCGGATGGCGTTGAAGTCGGCGGCGAGCAGGATCCTATACGCAGCCGATCGGCCCTGCATTTTCCTTGCTGTAGTAGCCGCGCGGCGTTATCGTTCCCTGACGAGTACCGGGGGACAAAGGAACACCGCCATGAACTTCCCGCCACTCACCCACGTCGCACTCACGGTTCGCGACCTAACGGTCAGCGTGCCGTGGTACCGGGCGCTCATCGGCTCCGACCCCGTACTCGACGAAGACACCGAACCAGGTTTTCACCATTCGGTGTTCCGGTTGGACGCGGGCACGTTGTTGGGGCTCCACGAGCACACCACACCACCCTTAGATCAGGAGTTCAGCGAGCACAACGTCGGCTTGGACCATGTCGCGTTCGGCTGCAGGGACCGAACTGATCTCGAGCAGTGGGCGGCGCGGCTCGACAAGTTGGGCGTCAGGCATGGCGGCGTAGTTGACGGGCATTACGGGTCCGGCTTGAGCTTCCGCGACCCGGACGGCATCGCACTTGAGTTCTTCGCACCGCCGTCGTGACTGCGCGAAGGATGATCGGTTTATCCTCGCGTCGTAGCTGACCGGCCCCAGCCAAGGGTGGCCAACCTGTATGCCACAGACCTGGGAGCACGCCGTTCCAAAGACCAGCGCCCCGGTGGGACCGCGGATGAGCATCCAGTTCCGGCCGCGCAATGTGCGCTGACCGCTACTTGCGGATGGCGTTCACACCCGCGATCAGCAGATCCCGGGCCCGCTGGGTATTGACCGGAACGGTCGGCTTATCGGGCAGGACAAGCGGATTGGCGGACACGATCACCTGGTAGTTGCCGAAGTGCGCCGAATAGTTGAAAACCTCACCCGTGCGCGGCTTTCCATTGACCGTGGTCTGCACCACCCGGTGCACGCCGATGGTGGTCGTCCCATCGATCTTCGGCACCTCCACCGCTTCGACCGTTCCGCGGATCGTGCCGCCGTCGAATGTCACCTTGCTGCAGTCTTTGCCCGGTTCGGAAACCGGGACGGGCTCGTTGGTCTCCACCGCGATGACGATGAAGCGGTTGCCCTGGCCCTCAGCCGACACCGCGGACATATTGCCCTCGGTGCCGGTGGGCACCAGCTGCCCGGCCGCGAACTGAGCGCAGTTAGGGGGCTGGAACTTCAATCCATCGGGCAACTTCTGGCCGGTGAGGAACTTGGGATCGATGCCGGTCGGCGGAACCTCGCTGACGGCGAACTGCTTGCCGAAGCTCGACTTGAGGTCGGCGATCCTGGCGATGTCGGCGGCCGGGCCGGCCTTGGCTTGGCAGCCGGCCACTGCAGCGGCACACGCCATCACGGTGGCCATCGTGCGGATCAACATCGCCGCCAATGTACCGGCCAGCCACCGCATACAGGCGCAGCGCCACCGGACTGCGCCGCCGCGTCAGCGGTTCAGGCGCCAGATGTCGGCCGACATCACCGTCGCGAAGCTGCACCACAGCGGATACGGCGCCAGCGCGGCACCGAACTTGAGGTCGGCATCCCCGGCGCGGCGTGCGAGGTCGGCACTGCTGGCCGCCAATGCGGCCGCCACCACCACGGACGGCCCGAGTTGACGCTTGGCGAAGAACACCCAACTCCAGCCGGCGTTGAGGGTCAGATTGGCACCGAGGGCCGCGATGTAGGCGCGGGCCTTGCCGTCTTCGCCGTCGGCCCGGAAACGGTTGATGACCGCCGCCGACGTGGCGGCGATGTCGACGTACAGAGCGGTCCAGGCGATCGGGAAGACGGCATTCGGGGGCACATAGCCGGGCTTGCGGATTTCCGTGTACCAGCCCTGTACGCCTTCGCGGCTTGCCACGCCTCCCACGACTGCCGCCGCAGCGGTCGCCAAACCCGTTCCTAGCAGTGCCTTGCGCATTTCTCCAACGTACCGCCCGCCCGTCGCCGCCGCCCGGGTTTACCGCGGCACCGGTGGTCGGGACGGACTCAGCCGATTGAGCTGCGCACGACCTGCCTTGTCATGGAACGGATTTCGTCGGCCAGGGCCGGTTCGATCCGCAGTTCGTCGACCGTGGGCACGTCGAACGCCGTGATCACGACCCCGGGCTCTTCGCGTTCCCACTCGGCCCCGTAGCGGTCCAGGATGGTGCGCATCGGCGCGTTCTCGGCCAGCAACCTGGCGGTGAAGCGCTGCACTCCGCAGACCCGGGCGGCGATGGTCAGCGCGTCCATCAGGAGGCCGCCGATGCCGCGGCCCTGGTACTCGTCGGCGACGATGAATGCGATCTCGGCCACCGCCGGGTCGTCGGAGTCGCGCACGAAACGTACATCGGCCACCACCGGGCCGTCCACGCCGTCGATCAGCACCCACACGAAGTGGTCGATGTAGTCGACATGGAAGAGGTAATTCATCAGCGCCGGACTCGGCGCGCGCGTGGACATGAATCGGCGATAGAGGGTCTCGGTGGAGAACTCAACCGCCTCGTGGTTGGACCGCTCGCTGTCGCCGGGCAACACCGGGCGTAGCAGCAGCTCGGTGTCGTCTTTGAGCCGCACCGGAATGGGGGTGATGAAGGCCGCCAGCCGCTGCCGCAGGGTCCGCAGCAATCGTTCGCTGACGCCGGGCAGGTCGGCCATGGCGGCGAAAGCCTTCTCGTCGCCGATGAATCCGGCAAGCTTTTCGGCGGCGGTGACGGTCGCAGTGCGCGGTTTGTTTCGCAGCAGCGCGATCTCACCGACGATGGCGCCTGCGGGCACCTCGTCGACCACTACCGCCCCGTCGTCGCCGGTATGGTGCACCGCAGCCCGACCGGACTGGATCAGGATGAACGAGACCGCCTTCTCGCCCTGGCGCATCAAAACCTGCCCGGGGTCGGCCAGCAAGGGCCTGAGCCGTTCGGCGACCGGCACGAGTTCAGCGGCCGGACAGTCCTCGAAGAGCGCCATCCCAGCCAGCGCTTCGGTCCGAAGCGTCACCAGCTCGGGACTATCACCCAACGCGGCCGACAGCGCGTGCCGATCTTGCTGGGCGAACTCGCCCGGCTCGGGGGTCATTGCCCGATCCTAGTAAGCCAGCAGGTTGACGATGCGCCCGAAGGCACCAGGCAGTGCGTTGGCGGCGGGCACGATGGCCGCTCGCACCGGCGGGATACCGCTGGCCTGCAGCAGTCCGGCCGTCAGCAGCCGGTAGCGGCGCGACATCGCCCGCCACTGCCGGTCGTAGTCCTGCGGTGCGTCGGCCAGCACCGCCCTGACCGCCAGTTCGGCACCTCCGAAGGCGATGCCCAGGCCCTCGCCCGTGAGCGCATCGACGTAACCGGCGGCGTCGCCGACCAGCATCACCCGTCCCGCGGTCCGGCCCCGGACACGTTGTCGCAACGGACCCGCCGCACGTTCCTTTCCGTGCGGCGCTGCGTCGAGTCGGCTTGTCAGAGAAGGGAACTCCAGAAGGTGGTCGCCGAACTTGCCCTGCCGGGAGGTCAGAATCGCCACTCCCACGCAATCGTCGGCAACCGGAGTCACATAGGCCTCGGTGTCGTGCGCCCAGTACACCTGGACGGTGTCGCTCCACGGAGCGATCTGATAGTGCCGTCGAATTCCCCACCGGCGCCTGGCGCGGGTGGGCTTGTCCAGGTCGAGTGACCGCCGGATCGGCGAGTGCAGGCCGTCGGCGGCGGCAAGGTAGCGCGCCTGCAGGTCACCGCACCGCACCGAGTTGCCGTCCTGGCTCACCTCGCCGATGTCGCCGCGGATCATCCGCACCCCCGCCGCCGCCGCGGTGTCGCGCAGGGCGTCGGACAGCACGGTGCGCCGCACCCCCAGCCCGCTTCCGGACCGGAAGTGCGCCTCGACGCTGCGGGTGGAGTCGAGGTAGGTGATTCCCCGGAAGGCCCTGCCGCGCAACGGGACCCCGATGTTCTGCAGTTGCTTCACGGTGTGCGGCATGAGCCCTTCACCGCAGGCCTTGTCGATCGGACCGCTACGGCGATCGATCACCACGGTCTCCAGACCGGCGCGGGCGGCGTGGATGGCGGTGGCCAGGCCGGCGGGTCCGCCGCCGGCGACGATCAGGTCGATCATGACAGCCTCGCCAGCGCGGTGTTCTCGACCTGAATGCGCTTGCTCAGCAGGGCCGCGTTGAGCACCGTGAACACCAGGGCGGTGATCCAGGCGGTGTGCACCAGGGGCAGCGCGATGCCTTCGGCGACCACCGCGACGTAGTTCGGGTGCGACATGAACCGGTAGGGGCCGCCGGTCACCCGCGGTGCGTCGGGGACGACGACGACCCGGGTGTTCCACTGCCGGCCGAGGGTGGTGATGCACCACCAGCGCAGCAACTGCGCCGCGACAACGACGGCCAGCATCGGCCACCCGAGGGCGGGCAGGAAGGGCCGGTCCAGCAGGAACACCTCGGCCAGGCAGCCAGCCAGCAGTCCGGTGTGCAGCACCACCATCACCGGGTAGTGCCCGCCACCGACCTCCACGCCACCGCGTTCCCGACTCCACGCCAGGTTGCGTTGGGCCACCACCAGTTCGGCCAGCCGCTCGACGGCGACGGCGGCGATCAGAAGCACATACCAGATCATCGGTTCGGCGCCGTCAATTCCACTGCATCAGAACGAGTTCCGAACAGAATCCCGGCCCCATCGCCATTAGCAAACCCGGCCCTGCGGCAGGCTGCTTGGCGATGGTGTCCCGCAGGACGTGCAGCACCGACGACGACGACATGTTCCCGACTTCGGCCAGCGAGCGCCAGGTGAGATCGAGCGCGTCGGACGGCAGGTCAAGGCTGTCGATGATGGCCTCGATCACCTTCGGCCCGCCCGGATGGCTCACCCAGGTGCCGATGTCGTCGATGGTGAGGTCGTGGGCACCGAGGAAGCCGGTGACGTCGTCGCGCAGGTAGCGGCTGACCACCTCGGGCACGTCGGGCGAGAGCACCAGCTTCAACCCGGAGGCACCCACGTCCCAGCCCATGGTGCGCAACGAGTCCGGGTACAGATGGCTGCGGGAGTCGACGACCCCCGGCCCGCGAGCGCGGATCTTCTCGGCCCGCCGCTCGCCCACGGCGACAACGGCACTGGCCCCGTCACCGAAGAGCGCGCTGCCCACGAGACCGGCGACTTCAGCCTTGAGCGCCGGGAAGGTCAGCGAGCACAGTTCGACCGACAGCAGCGCCGCGACACCGTCGGGGTCGCCGCGCAGGTAGTCGTGCAAGCGGGCCAAACCGGCCGCCCCGGCCACACAGCCCAGGCCGAACATCGGCACCCGGCGCACGTCGGGACGCAGGCCCACCCGGGCGGCGATGCGGGCCTCAATGGAGGGCACCACGATGCCGGTGACCGTTGTGGACATGATCAGGTCAACCTCGTCGGGGCGCACACCGGCTTCGTCGAGGGCAGCGATGAGGGCCTCGGCCCCCAGATTGACGGCGTGCTCAATGAAGATCTCGTTGGCCTCACCGAAGTCGTTCAGATCGGGATAGGCCTCCAGAGGCAGAACCAGATAACGGTGGTCGACCTTGGCCGAGCGGTGCAGGCTGCTGAGGATCTCGCCGCAACCCGCGAACACCGGGGAGGCGAGGAATGCGTCGGTGATCTCGTCCTGGCTGTAGCGATAGGACGGCAGCGCTCCCTGCACACCGGCGATGACGCTGGTGGTTTCACGCGTTCCGGATGAGTTGCTTGCCATTCATCCAGTATGACGCGTGACGCCTGTCTCACTGATGCCGAATTTGTCATGCAGGACCCGCAACGGACGCGGCGCCCACCAGTTCCACTTGCCTGCCACGTGCATGAACGCCGGCACCAGAACCAGCCGCACCAAAGTGGCGTCCATCAGCACCGCAAGGGTCAAACCGACGCCGAATAGCCGCATCAACGCCACCTTCGCGGCGATCAGTGCGGAGAAGGTTATCGCCATAACGAGTGCTGCCGCGGTGATCACCCGGCCGGTTCGCGCCAGGCCCAGCGCCACACTTTCGTCATTATCGGCAGCTGTGTGCTGTGAGCTGAGCCAGAATTCGCGGATGCGTGAGACGAGGAACACTTCGTAATCCATCGAGAGCCCGAACGCCACGCAGAACAGCAGCACAGGCATATTGGCCACCAGCGTCCCGGTGGGCGTGGTGCCGAGCGCACCGAGATGCCCCTCCTGAAAGATCCACACCGTGGCTCCGAAGGCCGCCGACAGCGACAGCATGTTGAGGATCAGAGCCTTCACCGGAAGCACCACGCTGCCGGTCAGTAGGAACAGCAGCACCAGCATGATGGCGGCGATCAAACCCAGCACCACCGGAAGACGCGAGGTGATGGCGTGCACACTGTCGCGGTTGGTCTGGGCCAGCCCGGTGAACTCCACCGTGCGCCCACCCGGCGTGGGCACCGCATGCAGTCGGGTCAGCTGGTTCTCGGAGTCCTGCGAGAACAGCGGCAGCGACGTGCCGACGGTCAGCAGGGTGCTGCCGGACGCCTCGCCCGTGGCGGCCACCGGTGGACCGGTCAGCCGGCCGTTCTGGTAGGCGCCCGAAGGCGCCGACACCGAGTCCACCTCGGGAACCGTGGACAGTTCAGCGGCGTAGCGGTCGACCTCGGCGCGGTCCAGACCGCCTGCGTCGGGGATCACGATCGGCACCTCGGAATCGGAGTCGATGGCGAAATCGGACCGCAGGCGGTCGCCGACCTGATGCGCCGACGCCGACTTCGGCAGCACCCGGTCGTCCGGGAATCCCGGCTTGACTCCGAAGAACGGTGCGCCGAGGAACGCCAGCAGCGCAACCGTCGCCACCCCGATGGGCACGGCCCGGCGCATCACGAATTTCGTTGAGCGGTACCAGAACTGCCGATCGACCGGGAGTGGTGGCGGCTCCGGCCGGCCCAACAGCCGGCGTAACGCCCGCCGGACGTCGAGGGAGTCGAGGCGGTCGCCGAGCAGCACGATGGCCGCCGGCGTGACGACGACGGCTGAGAGCGACGCGAAGGCGACGGTCGCCACGCCGGCGTAGGCGAACGAGCGCAGGAAGTTCATCGGGAAGAGCACCAACACCGCCATCGACAGCGCGACGGTGACCGCCGAGAACAGCACCGTGCGGCCCGCGGTGACCATCGTGGTACTGATCGCCTGAGCACGGTCGGCGCCGCCGGTCAGTTCGTCGCGGTAGCGGCTGATGATCAGCAGGGTGTAGTCGATGGCCAGTGCCAAACCCATTGCGGTGGTGAGGTTCAGCGCGAAAATTGACACGTCGGTGAAAAACGTGACCGTTCGCAGTACCGCCAGCGACCCGAGGATCGCCATGACTCCGACCAAGAGCGGAAGCGCCGCGGCGAACACCCCGCCGAAAACCCAGATGAGCACCAGGAAACTCAACGGAACAACGATGGCCTCCAGCACCAGCAAATCCTGCTTGGACTGGTCGGTGACCTGGAGGTTCACCATGGCGGTACCCCCGGCCAGCACCGAGACACCGTCTCGCTCGCCGACGACCGCGTCGGTCAGTTCCTTGGTATAGCGCTGTAGTTCGGCCTCGGGACCGACGATGCCGGTGACGATCAGGCCTGACTTCTGATCGGCACTGAGCAGACCGGCACCGGCCGGCGGCGGCAGGGTCCATGGCGAGCTGACGGGGGCGACGTGCCCGGAGCGGTTCAGCGTGTCGATGACGCCGAGAGCCACTGCCTTGGCCTTCGGGCTGTCGTACCGGTCGGGTGCCGCAACCACGATCACCAAGGGCACATCGCCCTGTCCGAACTTGTCGGTGAGCATCCGAGCCGCGCGTGAGGATTCGGAGGTGGGGTCCTGAAATCCGCTGGGCGACAGTTTGTCGGCGACCGGCACACCGAAGGCGCCTATCAGGACTGCCAACAGAACCGCCGCAATGATGATGCGTCGCGGCGACTCGACGGCCAGTCGGGCGATGCGGTGGAGCACTGCCGTCCTCAACTTTCCCCGGAGCAACCGTCCAGGCTCACGCTAGATCGTGACCTGCTTGGCCGCTGCCAGTCCACTCAACCATGCCCCGTGCACCGTCGAGTGCAGGTCCGGATGCGCAGCCTCACCGGCCAGCCACAGCCGGCCCTGGACGGGCTTCGCCAACACCTCGGCTCCCGGCGTCCTCGGCGCATCCGCCCAGCACCGCGGCGAGCGTCAACGCACCGGCGAGCACCTCCCGTCGGCGTAGCCGTCGAGAGTGCATCGCAGAGTTCACGACGTTCACCTTCCAGTAACCCGAACCGCAGGTGAGCACCCCGCGCCGGTGCCATACTCGCAGCCAAACAGCCGGGTTGAACATTATTGGGAGTGCATATGAGCGAGGTTGTCTCTACATCGGCCGCGGCGGGGGGCGGCGGGGACGCGGACGAGGTCCGCACCGGGATGACCGCCCACGCACTGCGCCAGGCGATCGAAGACCATCTGCGATACACCCTCGGCCGGCCGTTCCAGCTGCTGCAGCCCCAGCACTATTACCACGCACTATCACTCGCGGTCCGCGACCGCATGCAGAAGCGGTGGACGGAGACCACCCAGACATACCTGGACCTCTCCCGTAAGGTCGCGGTCTACCTCTCCGCGGAATTCCTGCTGGGGCCGCACCTGGGCAACAACCTGCTCAACTTGGGCCTGGAAGAGGAAGCCCGGGCGGCGCTCGCCGATCTGGGCCAGGATTATGACGTCGTATTGGACTGCGAAGAGGAACCCGGGCTCGGTAACGGCGGCCTGGGCCGGCTGGCGGCGTGCTACCTGGAGTCGCTGGCCACTCTGGAGCGGCCGGCCGTCGGTTACGGCATCCGCTACGAGTTCGGCATCTTCGACCAGGAGATCCGCGACGGCTGGCAGGTCGAGCGCACCGACAACTGGCTGGCGTCCGGCAACCCGTGGGAGATCGCCAAGCCCGAGGTGAACTACCAGGTCGGCTGGGGTGGACGCACCGAGTCCTACACCGACGCGCACGGCGAGCCTCAAATGCGCTGGGTGCCGGAGCGGGTCGTCAAGGGTGTCTACTACGGGACTCCGATCCAGGGTTACGGCGTCAACACCTGCAACACCCTGACGCTGTGGAGCGCCAACGCCGTCAACGCTCTGGCCCTCGAGGCGTTCAACGCCGGCGACTACTACCGCGCGGTCGAGGACCAGGTGGTCTCCGAGAACGTCACCAAGGTGCTCTACCCCAACGACGAACCCGAGGTCGGCAAGCAGTTGCGGCTGCTGCAGCAGTACTTCTTCGTGTCCTGCTCGCTGCAGGACATCCTGCGGCTGCTCGAGCAATTCGCCGGGCTGACGGCCCACCAGCTGCCTGCCCGGGTTGCCGTGCAGCTCAACGACACTCATCCCTCGATCGCCGTTGCCGAGCTGATGCGGCTGCTGATCGACGAACGCGACTTCGCCTGGGACGAGGCGTGGAAGATCACCGTCGCGACATTCGGCTACACCAACCACACCCTGCTGCCCGAGGCACTGGAGACCTGGCCGCTGGCGATGTTCGAGAGGTTCCTCCCCCGCCACCTGCAGATCATCTACGAGATCAACAGCCGCTTCCTCGACGAGGTGCGCGCCCGCTTCCCCGGCGACGAAGCACGGGTCCGGCGGATGTCGCTGATCGGCGAGGACGGCGCCCGAAACATCCGGATGGCGTACCTGGCCACCGTCGGCAGCCACGCCGTCAACGGTGTCGCCGCGATGCATTCCGAACTGGTCAAGACCACCATCCTCAAGGACTTCTACGAGATG
>JBAXUD010000249.1:0-5284 GCA_037129875.1 Mycobacteriaceae bacterium | reverse complement strand
CTGTGGTTCCCGCCCCCACTCCGGGCACCGTGGCAGGAGCGCCACAGTGAAGCGGGCCCCGAAGCGCGCCCCCGTCGCCCCCGTCGCAGCCGGCAAGCGCCGGGTTCATGCGCCGTCCAGCCAGCCGGTGACGGCCGGCCAGGGCCGCGCCGCCAACGCCCGACGGGTCCGGGCGGTCGCCGAAACACGCTCGAACACTGCGTCTTTCGTCTACCGCTATCGGGTGGGCAATGTCGTCATCTTCGTCGCCCTGATGGTCGCCGCCGCTCAGCTGTTCAATCTGCAGGTGCCCAGCGCGGCCGCGCTGCGGGCCCAGGCGGCGGGCCAGCTCAAGGTCACCGACGTGGAGAAGGCCGTGCGCGGCTCCATCGTGGACCGCAACTTCGACAAGCTGTCCTTCACCACCGAGGCGCGCGCTCTGACCTTCCAGCCCGGCAAGGTCCGCAAGCAGCTCGCCGAGGCGCGCCAGAAGTCGCCGGCCGCACCGGATCCCGACCAGCGTCTGGCTGAGATCGCCCGTGACGTATCGGCCAAGCTGAACAACACACCGGAGGCCGCGACCGTGCTCAAGAAACTGCGCAGCAACGAAACCTTCGTCTACCTGGCCCGGGCCGTCGACCCCTCCATCGCTGATGCGATCATCAAGAAATACCCGGAGGTGGGGGCCGAACGTCAGGACATCCGCCAGTACCCGGGCGGCTCCCTGGCCGCCAACGTGGTCGGCGGAATCGACTGGGACGGGCACGGTTTGCTCGGGCTCGAGGAGTCGATGGACTCCAAGCTGGCGGGCTCCGACGGCTCGGTCACCTACGACCGCGGCTCCGACGGCGTGGTGATCCCGGGCAGTTACCGCAACCGCCACGACGCGGTCAACGGCGCCACGGTCCAACTGACCCTCGACGACGACATCCAGTTCTACGTCCAGCAGCAGGTCCAACAGGCCAGGGACGCCTCCGGGGCCAAGAACGTCTCGGCAGTGGTGCTCGACGCCAAGACCGGCGAGGTGCTGGCCATGGCCAACGACAACACCTTCGACCCCAGCCAGGACATCGGACGCCAATCCGACCGCCAGATCGGCAACCTCCCGGTGACCTCGCCCTTCGAGCCCGGGTCGGTGAACAAGGTCGTCACCGCCGCCTCGGTGATCGAATACGACTTGACCAACCCTGACGAAGTGCTGTCGGTACCTGGATCCATCAACATGGGCGGTGTCAACGTCCGCGACGCCTGGGGCCATGGCGTGATGCCGTACACCACCACCGGTGTCTTCGGGAAGTCGTCCAACGTGGGCACCCTGATGCTGGCCCAGCGGGTCGGACCGGAACGCTACTACGACATGCTCGGCAAGTTCGGCCTGGGACAGCGCACCGGAGTCGGATTGCCCGGAGAGAGCGCCGGCATCGTGCCGCCCATCGACCAGTGGTCCGGGAGCACCTTCTCCAATCTGCCCATCGGACAGGGCCTTTCCATGACGCTGCTGCAGATGACCGGCATGTACCAGGCCATCGCCAACGACGGGGTGCGGATTCCGCCCCGCATCGTCAAAGCCACGATCGCGCCGGACGGCACCCGGACCGAAGAACCGCGGCCCGACGGTATTCAAGTGGTCAACCAGGGGACGGCCCGGGTTCTGCGCAACATGTTCCGCGCCGTCGTCCAGCGTGACCCGATGGGGGCTCAGCAGGGCACCGGTCCGGCCGCCGCGGTCGAGGGTTATCAGGTGGCCGGCAAGACCGGCACCGCTCAGCAGATCAACCCGGGCTGCGGGTGCTATTACGACGACGTCTACTGGATCACCTTCGCCGGCATGGCGCCGGCCGATGACCCGCGCTACGTCATCGGGATCATGATGGACGCGCCGTCGCGCAATGCCGACGGAACTCCCGGCCACTCGGCCGCGCCGCTGTTCCACAACATCGCCGGCTGGCTGATGCAGCGGGAGAACGTTCCGCTGTCGCCCCCGGGGCCGCCGCTGACCCTGCAGGCGGCCTGACTCCCGGTCTGAAAACCCGGGCGATCGGTAGGGTGAAGCACCGATCGGGTGAGCGGCGCTGCCGACCACGCGGCCGCCTTGACGTAGTCGAACGGGAGGTTACCGGCGGTGACCAGTGCCCTGCGGCCCCGGAACACCCCGGGTTTGTCGCTCCGCTTCCTGGCCGACGCCATCGCGCCGGTGCCCGGTGGCGGCCAAGCGCCGGCCCCCGTTCCCGACGTCCGCATCAACGGCGTCACCTTGCGGGCCCAGGACGCCGCGCCCGGCGATCTGTTCGCCGCATTGCCCGGGGCCACGGCCCACGGGGCCCAATTCACGCGAGCGGCCCTCGACGCCGGGGCGGTGGCGGTCTTCACCGACGCCGACGGTGTCGCGATCATCCACCGCCTGCTGGGGGATCCGGCGCCGGTGCCGATCCTGGTGCATCCGGATCCGCGTTCGGTGCTCGGGTCGCTGGCCTCCGCCGTCTACGGCCACCCCTGCGACCGTGTGGTGGTCCTCGGGGTTACCGGCACCTCCGGCAAGACCACCACCGCCCATCTGATCGAAGCCGGTCTGCGGGCGGCGGGGCGCACCCCCGGAATGATCGGAACCGTCGGCGTCCGGATCGCCGGGTCCGATGTCCCCAGCGCGCTCACCACACCCGAGGCTCCGGCGCTGCAGGCGTTGCTCGCGGTGATGGCCGAGCGTGGTGTCGACACCGCGGTGATGGAGGTGTCCAGCCACGCTCTGGAACTCGGCCGGGTGGACGGCATCCGCTTCGCGGTAGGGGGTTTCACCAACCTGTCGCGCGACCACCTGGATTTCCACCCCACCATGGAGGCCTACTTCGAGGCCAAGGCCCGGCTGTTCGACCCGGACTCGCCGCGGCATGCGCGCACGTCGGTGGTGTGTGTCGACGACGAGGCCGGGAGCGCCATGGCAGGGCGGGCCGACGCCGCGGTCACCGTCAGCGCCGAGGGCAATCCGGCCGACTGGACCGCCGAGGACGTCGTGCTGCTGGACAGCGGTCTGCAGGAGTTCACCGCCGTCGATCCCGCCGGGGTGCACCACCGGGTGCGGATCGGGCTGCCCGGCCGCTACAACGTGGCCAACGCCTTGGTGGCGCTGGCCATGCTGGACGCCATCGGCGTCTCGCCGGAGCAGGCCTCTCCGGGCCTGCGCACGGCCACGGTTCCCGGGCGCCTCGAACTCATCGACCGCGGACAGGACTTCCTGGCCGTCGTCGACTACGCCCATAAACCCGGTGCGCTGCGGGCTGTGCTGGAAACCCTGCGCCGGCCGGGCGGCCGGCTGGCGGTGGTCTTCGGCGCCGGCGGCAACCGGGACCCGGGCAAACGTGAGCCCATGGGTGAGGTCGCCGCCGAGCTCGCCGACCTGGTCGTGGTCACCGACGACAACCCCCGCGACGAGGATCCCGCGGCGATCCGCGCCGCCGTCGCGGCGGGGGCGGCACGCGCCGGCCGGCGGCCGGCGGCCCGGGTGGTAGAGATCGCCGATCGCCGCGAGGCCATCAGCCACGCCGTGGGCTGGGCCCGCCGCGGCGACGTCGTGGTGATCGCCGGCAAGGGGCATGAGACCGGGCAGACCGGCGGCGGGCAGACCCGGCCGTTCGACGATCGCGACGAAGTGGCCCGAGCCCTGGAATCGTTGGGAGCGCCACGTTGATCCAATCATCCGGAGCGGATAGTGATCCAATCATCCGGAGGCGGATAGTGATTGACCTGACCGTCGCCCAGATCGCCGATATCGTCGGCGGCCGGTTGGCTGATATCACTGCGGAAGAGGCCGCAAGAACGCACGTCACCGCAACGGTGGAGTTCGACTCCCGCAACCTCACCCCGGGCGGGTTGTTCCTGGCGCTGCCCGGAGCCAGGACCGACGGCCACGACTTCGCCCGCGCAGCCGTCGCCGCGGGCGCAGTGGCCGTGCTGGCCGCGCGTCCGGTCGGGGTTGCGGCGATCGTCGTTCCGCCGGCTGCGGCCACCGACGCCCACGCCGGCGTGCTTGAGCACGACGCCGACGGTTCCGGTGCCGCGGTGCTGGCGGCGCTGGCCACACTGGCCGCGGCGGTAGCCGCCGAACTGGTGGCCGGCGGGTTGCGGATCGTCGGGGTCACCGGCTCCTCGGGCAAGACGTCCACCAAGGACCTGATCGCCGCGGTGCTGCGGCCACTGGGCGAGGTGGTGGCCCCGCCCGGGTCGTTCAACAACGAGCTGGGCCACCCCTGGACAGTTCTCCGCGCCACCGGTGACACCGACTTCCTGGTGCTCGAGATGTCCGCGCGTCATCCCGGCAATATCGCGGCCCTGGCCCGGATAGCGCCGCCGTCCATTGCGGTGGTGCTCAACGTCGGAACCGCACACCTCGGTGAGTTCGGCTCGCGGGAGGCGATCGCCACCACCAAAGCCGAACTGGTGCAAGCGGTTCCGGCCTCCGGGGTCGTGGTGCTCAACGCCGACGATCCCGTCGTCGCGGCGATGGCCGCCCATACCTCGGCCCGGGTGGTGACGGTGGGGCGCAGCGAGACCGCCGACGTCCGCGCCGAGGATGTGGAACTCGACGAGCTGGCCCGCCCCCGTTTCACCCTGCGGGCCCCCGGCGGCTCGGTCGCGGTGCAGTTGGCCGTGCACGGCGAGCACCAGGTGGGCAACGCGTTGTCCGCGGCGGCGGTCGCATTGGAGTGCGGGGCCGGCCTTGCACAGGTGGCCGACGCTCTGGCCGGTGCGGCGCCGGCGTCGCGACACCGCATGGAGGTACGAAGGCGCGCCGACGGGGTGACCGTCATCAACGACGCCTACAACGCCAACCCCGACTCGATGCGGGCCGGACTGCAGGCGTTGGCCGTGATGGCTCGATCAGGTGCGCAGAACCGCAGTTGGGCGGTGCTCGGAGAGATGGGCGAGTTGGGGGAGGACTCGATAACCGAACACGACCGCATCGGACGGCTGGCCGTGCGCTTAGATATCAGTCGTCTTGTCGTCGTCGGATCCGGGAGGCCTATGAGCGCGATGCACCAGGGGGCGGTCATGGAAGGGTCCTGGGGATCGGAGTCCGTTCAGGTGCCCGACGCCGACGCCGCGCTGGAGTTGTTGCGCGAGGAACTCTCACCCGGTGACGTGGTACTGGTCAAGGCTTCCAACGCGGCCGGACTGGGCACCCTGGCCGAAGCGCTTCTTGCGGCCGAGTCGACGATGCGACCGAGGGACGAGGTCGAGGAGGAGCGAGGCACTCAGGCGGCCGAGTCGACGATGCGACCGAGGGACGAGGTCGAGGAGGAGCGAGGCACTC
>JBAXUD010000248.1:0-5306 GCA_037129875.1 Mycobacteriaceae bacterium | reverse complement strand
TTCAACCCGGTCTAGCGTTCAACCCGGTCCTGAGGGTGCGCCCGCGGTGGCTCCATCACTCGACACCGATGGCGTCGACGATGTTGAGCCGAGCCGCGCGGACTGCCGGCGGCACGGATCCGAGTAGACAGATCACGAGTGCACCCAGGCCGATGGCGAGCATCGCCGGCTGGGGCTGATAGCGAACGTCGATGCCAAGAACGCTGGTCAGGGCGTGCGCCGCCAGGTACTGGCTGGCGGCTCCGACGACGAGTCCCAGCAGCCCGCCGATGACACCGACGCCGACTGCTTCGGCAACGATCACGTTGACCGTGTTCCGGCGGGTTGCCCCGATTGCCCGCAATACGCCGATCTCACGTCGCCTGTCCAGTACCGAAAGCATCAGCGTGTTCAACAGCGTGACGGCCGAAACCGCGACGATGAGCCAGGCGATGGTGAAGATGGCGGCCGTGCTTGCATTGACCGCCTTTCCCACGGCGGCGAGCACTTCGCGCCCGGAATACACATAAACACCTTGCGGCACAGCACTTTCCATCGTCCGCTGCACGTCCTCAGGGTTGAACCCGGGCGCGACGGTGACCTCCAGATTGGTGGCGCCATGCGTCGAGAACCAGTCCTGCATCGTCGGCAGACTCATCGCAATGGTGCCCAGCAACGCCGCGAAGACGGGTACCACGTCCAGGATCTGCACGTCGCGCTCGCCGCTGGGGGTCTGCAACGTGATCCGGCCGCCCCGGGTGACTCCCATGGTTCGAGCCAGGTCGCGGGAAAGCGCAACACCCTGGCCGGCATCGAATTTCGCACGACTCTCTGCGGACAGGAACTGATACATGCTCTGCGCAGATCCCGGCGCAACACCGAGAATCATCACCCTACTGTTGTTCACGGTGGCGAACGCGAGCTGTCCCGGGATCACCCTCTCGACACCGGGGACGGCCCGGACCCGCGACTCGGTATCCGGGGGCAGCGGCGCGGTCTGGTACTCGGTGGCCGGGGTGGCGGTGACCCATACGTCGGCCTCGGCCAGCGAGGAGAACGAGGCCATCGTCGAGTCGACGACGTTGTCGTTCGTCCCCGTAATGGAGACCGCATTGGCCACCGCGATCATCACGGTGACCGCGGCTACCAACATCCGCCGCGGTGCACGTTCGATGCTCGTCGCGCCGAGGACTCCCACCGGACCGCACAACCGGGCCACCGCAGCCGCGCCCCGCATCAGGGGACCCGAGAAGGCGAAGGCCATCGCCGTGGCACCGGTGAGCGCCAATGCCAGCGAGGCAACCGCGATGCGCCCGGGGTCTGCGATCACCAGCACCACCGCTGCCGCCACAAGGCTTGCGCCGACAATGCCGGCAACGATCCGAAAGGGGCGCGAACCAGCCTCCGATGATCCGGCGCCGACCGGGGCCAACGCCTCGACCGGGGCGACACTGTGCACCTGCCGGGCCGCCACCGCCGAGGCGATCACGCTGGTCGCGACGGCCGCCGCGACGGCCACCGGCACCGCATAAGCCGGAAGAACGTATTCGGTCCGGGCCTCCAGAGACTGGGTGAGGGTCGGCGGCAGGGTGGCGATGGCTATCCGGCCGAGGATGATTCCGCACACCGAACCGATCGCCCCGCCGATGAGTCCGACTGCGGCTGCCTCGGACAGCAGGTCGGCCACGATGGTCCGTCGTCGACCGCCGAGCGCACGCATGGTCGAGATGATCGGGCGGCGCTGGGCGATGGCGAGGGTCATCGCGTTGTAACTCAGGAACGCCGCGATGACGAACGTGGTCAATGTCACCAGCAATGTCGTCGACTGCACGATGGCGAACGAACTGCTGACCTGCGCGGCGCGGAAGCTGGGTTCGGCGACGAGCGCCCGCCCGGCGACAGCGTCGGCCACCTCGGCTCTGACCTGCCCGAGGTCGGATCCCGGTCTCGTGACGAGCAGGATCGAGTCGAGCCGCTGCGGGCGCCCGGTGATCTGCTGCGCGAGCGCCAGGGGCGCGATGATGAAGTGCCCGCCGTTGAGCCGCCGGGCCGACGGATCTCCCACCACCGCGGCCGCGGTCGCCGTTGCCGGGCCGAGATCGAATTGGGCGCCCTCCTGCACCCCCACCGCCGGCCCGGCGACGACGCCGTTGGGCACCTTCGACAGGGGTGACCCGGGCTGAAGCTGGGCGCGAACGGCGTGCTCCAGATCGGAACTCAGCGACTGAACGCTGCTGTCGACTCCGATCAGCAGGACTGTGCCGGAAGCCATCCTGGTCTGCGCCCGCAGGATCGGCACCGCGGCGGCGACGCCGTCGACATGTCCCACCGCATCCAGCAGCGACTGGTCGAAGCCAACATCGGTGACACCGGACACCTCGAGTTCGGCGTTGCCGCCGATGCTGTTGGCCAGGCGCTCGGCGGAGCCGGTGATCGAGCCCGAGATGCCCAGCACGGCAACCAGCAGTCCGGCCGATACGGCGAGCACGCCAACCGAGGCGACCGCCCGGCCCCAATGCGTCCGCAGTTCCCGGATGTTGAGCAACCTCAGCCGGCTGATCGTTGAGGGAGTCATTGGCTCACATCAGGATTCACGAATCGTCAGTCGTCGACGAGCACGTCGGAGTGCAACGAGCCGTCCTGCAACGTGAGCACCCGATCGGCGGCCCACGCGGCCTCGGTGTTGTGCGTCACCATCACCACAGCGCGCCGGGAGCCGCTGTCGTGCGCCAGGCTGCGCAGCAATTCCACGATTGCCGTCCCGGTGGCCGAGTCCAGGTTCCCGGTCGGCTCGTCGGCCAGGATCAGCGGCGGATCCAACGTCAGCGCACGAGCCACCGCGATGCGCTGCATCTGACCGCCGGACAACTCGGCCGGACGATGATCGACGCGGTTGCCGAGGCCGACGAGTTCCAGCAGCGCAACGGCGTGCGGCTTGAGTAGCCGCAGGCTCCGTCCGTCGAGGAGCCCGGGGACCGCCACGTTCTCCCACGCCGACAACGTGGGCAACAGATTGAAGAACTGGAAGATGAAGCCCACCTTCCGGCGGCGGAAAGTCGACTGCTCATCGTCGGTCATCGTCGCGATCTCGGTGCCGTCGAAACGGATCGATCCCGAATTGGGCGAATCCAAGGCTCCGAGTAGGTGCAGCAGTGTGCTCTTGCCCGAGCCGGAGGGCCCGACCACCGAGGCGAATTGCCCGGCGTCGATGCCCAGGCTGATCCCATCCAGGGCTCGGACCGACTGTCCGCCCACCCGATACTCGCGCACCACATCGACCATCTCTACGAGGAAGGGCATGCCACTTCCGCCCTGTCCCCTGTGGCGCGGAAGGTGATCGGCAGACTGAGTGGCCCCCTGCGCGACGGGGTGTCACGCCAAGTCACCGGCCCGGCCAGGAAGGGATCGCGAGCGGTCATCCGGTGCAGCACCCGCTGGGTTTGCATTCGCGCCAGGCCCCTGCCGATGCAGAAGTGTTCACCGTGCCCGAACGTCAGCGGCGCGGGTCCCTCTCGACCCGGCCGGCACCGGTCGGGCTCGTCGAAAACGGCCGGATCACGATTGGCGGCGGCCAGGACGATGACAACCTGCTGGCCGACGGCGATGTCGACATCGCCGATCCGTTGGGGCTCCGCGGCGGTACGGCTGATCGCTTGCGGGCTGTCCAGCCGGAGTAGCTCGGTGATCAGCTCCGGGTCGGACACGTCCACCTCGTCGATCAGGCGCGCGCCGTGCGCGTCGTGCGTGAGCAGCCGGAAGGTCGCCGAACCAAGGAAATCCGCGGTGTTCTCAAGAGCGCCGACTGCGATGTTGACGGTGTTCACAACGACCTCATCGAGACGCAGGTCGGGGTCGCAGGCGAGGAAGCTCAACAGATCGTCGCCGGGCTCGGCGCGCCGGGCGGCGGCCAGAGGCAGAAGGTGCGCGACGAGTCTCGCCGAGGCCGCGGTTCCCGTTGCGAATTCCGCAACCGTGGGGAGCGGTCGCGCCATCGGGCTGATTTCTTGCGTCTTCTCACTCAAGAGCCGTGAGCTCTCGGCCTCCAGGCCGAGCCATTCCCCGAGCACTGCGAGGGTCAGAGGCTGCGCGACCTCGGTCATGAAGTCGAACACGGTGCCCGCGGCGGGGTGGTCGATCAGCGTTTCGGCGATCGCGTCGACACCTGCGGTCAGGCCGGTGATGAAGGACGGTGCGAAGACATCGCGTGTCGCGGCACGCAGCCGTCGATGGGCGGCGCCTTCGGTGTTCAGCATGGACTGGCTGAACATCTCCGGGTTGATGGTCTCCCGCGCTGCGCGCGCGCTTTGGCTGGCCAGCGGATCGACGGTCCAGCCGGACTGGCTGAGCACCTGTTGCGCCTTGTGATAACCGAGAATGAGCCAGGCCTGGGCGGTCTCGTCCCACACCATGTCGCCGTCGCGGCGGCGCCGCTGGTAGAACGGGAAGGGATCGACGGCATCCCACGGCAGTCGCGGCACCGCCGGGCGGTCACTACTCATGGTGGTTGGTCCGCGGGGCGCGAAATGTCATCGGCAGTGTGACCGGCCCGCGGATCGCCGGGCTGTCGCGCCAGGTGACCGGCCCGACCAGGACGGGATCGCGGGCGAGCGTACGGCGCAGTGCCACTTCGACTTCCAGCCGCGCCAGTGCCGCACCGAGGCAGTGGTGCGGGCCGTGTCCGAACGTCAGCGGTGCGGGTCCACGTCGGTCCAGCCGGAGTTGGTGGGGCTCGTCGAAAACGGCGGGGTCGCGATTGGCGGCGGCCAGGACGACGATGATCTGTTCGCCTGCGGCGATGTCGACGTCGCCGATCCGTTGGGTCCCGCTCGCCGTGCGGGGGATTGCCTGCGCCGGGCCGTCCAGCCGGAGCAGCTCGGCGATCAGCGACGGATCGGAAACGTCCAGCGCGTCGACCATCCGGGTGCCGTCCGATCCGGTCGTGAGCAGTCGGACCATCGCTGCCCCAAGCAGACTCGCCACCGTTTCGAAGCCTGCGATCGCGATGTGGACCACGGCCATGACGGCCTCCTCGAGCAGGAGGTCGGGGTCGGAGGCGATGAAGCTCAGCAGGTCCTCGCCGGGGTTCGCCCGCCTGCTGGCCGCCAGTGGAAGAAAGCGCGCAACCAGCGTCACCGAGGCCGTCGTCGCAGCGGTGACTTCTTCGGCAGTGGCCAGTGGCAGCAGCATCTGGATGACCGCGGGCGCCAGTTCGCGCAGGAGCGTTGAGGTCCCGGCGTCGATATCCAGCCACTCCCCGATGACGGCGAGCGGTAGGGGAAGCGCGATCTCTGACACGAAGTCGACCGTTTCGCCGGTCGGAAGGCGGT
>JBAXUD010000247.1:0-5307 GCA_037129875.1 Mycobacteriaceae bacterium | reverse complement strand
CGTCATCGTCGGCGACTCCAACATGAGCGAGACGACGACCATGCTCAAGGTCGGCAGCGCCGCGCTGGTCCTGGAGATGATCGAGGCCGGTGTGCCGTTCCGGGACTTTTCCCTGGACAACCCCATCCGCGCCATCCGGGAGGTCAGCCACGACCTGACCGGTCGCCGGCAGGTCAGGCTCGCCGGTGGCCGCCAGGCCAGCGCCCTGGACATCCAGCGGGAGTACTACTCCAGGGCGGTGGACTACCTGCAGTCCCGCGAGCCCAACACCCAGATCGACCAGGTCGTCGACCTGTGGGGCCGCCAGCTCGACGCCGTCGAGTCCCAGGACTTCGCCAAGGTCGACACAGAGATCGACTGGGTGATCAAACGCAAGCTGTTCCAGCGCTACCAGGACCGCTACAACATGGAGCTGTCCGACCCCAAGATCAGCCAGCTCGACCTGGCGTACCACGACATCAAACGCGGACGCGGGGTGTTCGACCTCCTGCAGCGAAAGGGCCTTGCCACCCGCGTCACCACTGACGAGGAGATCGAGGCGGCGGTCGACACGCCGCCCCAGACCACCCGCGCCAAGCTGCGCGGCGAGTTCATCGCCGCCGCCCAGGAGGCCGGGCGCGACTTCACCGTCGACTGGGTGCACCTCAAGCTCAACGACCAGGCCCAGCGCACCGTGCTCTGCAAGGATCCGTTCCGCTCCACCGACGAACGGGTCAAGCGGCTCATAGCCAGTATGTGATCACCTAGCCAGTATGTGATCGCCGGCATGCTCAGATGCAGGGCCGGCGACCCGATTGCGGATAAGGTTGGCCCCCGTGGCGGCCACGAAGATATCCAAGGTCGAGCGGTTGATGAATCTGGTCATCGCGCTCCTGTCCACGCGTGGCTACCTCACCGCTGAACGGATCCGGGCCAACGTCGCCGGGTACAGCGACCAGAGCGACGAGGCCTTCTCCCGGATGTTCGAGCGGGACAAGAGCGAACTGCGCGATCTGGGCATCCCGCTGGAGACCGGCAGGGTCAGCGCTTTCGAACCGACCGAGGGCTACCGCATCAAGCCGGACGCCTACGCCCTGCCCGATATCAGCCTGACCCCGGACGAGGCGGCCGCGGTGGCGGTGGCCACCACCCTGTGGGAGTCACCGGAGCGCATCACCGCCACCCAGAGCGCGCTGCTGAAACTTCGCGCCGCCGGCGTCGACGTGGACCGGGCCGACGGCGTGGCGATCACCACCAGCGCGGGCCCCGCCGGCCTGCGCGGCTCCGAGGAGGTGCTGGGAATCCTGTTCTCGGCGATCGATTCCGGGCAGGCGGTCCAGTTCCATCATCGGCCCACCATGGTCGAGCCGTACATGGTGCGCACCGTCGAACCGTGGGGTGTGCTCACCGCCCGGGGACGCTGGTATCTGGCCGGCCACGACCGTGACCGCGACGCCACCCGGATCTTTCGGCTGTCGCGGATTGCCGACGTGAAAGCCGTTGGCAGCCAAGGAGAATTCACCCGTCCCGACGGAGTCGATCTGCGGGCGATCGTCGAAGAGTCGATCGACGCGGCGGCCGGCGCACTCACCGGGGCGCTGGCGCGGGTCTGGGTGGCCGACGGGCATGCGACCGCACTGCGGCGCGCCGGACGGGCAACGGGTCGGCGCACGGTCGGCGAACGGGACGGCGACGTGCTCGAACTCGACGTCTCTCGCGCCGACGGACTGGCGCGTGAGATCGCCGGCTACGGCCGCGATGCCCTGGTGCTGGAACCGGACTCACTGCGGGCCGACGTCCTGGCGCGACTGACCGCACAGGCAGGAATGGGCGTATGACACCGGTTTCGACCCGCCTGATCCGGCTGCTGAACATGGTTCCGTACTTCCAGGCGAACCCGCGGGTCACCTATGCCAAGGCGGCCGCCGATCTCGGCGTGAACCGCAAGCAACTCCAGGCCGATATCGACCAGTTGTGGATGTGCGGGTTGCCCGGCTACGGCCCTGGCGACCTCATCGACTTCGAATTGTCCGGGGACACCGTCAAAGTCACCTTCTCGGCCGGTATGGACCAGCCGCTGCGGTTGAACTCCTCGGAGGCCAGCGGTCTGCTGGTGGCCCTTCGCGCGCTGGCCGACATCCCCGGCGTGGTGGACCCGGCCGCGGCGCTCAGCGCCATCGCCAAGATCGAAGCCGCAGCGGGCGCCATCCTCGACGATGGTGCCGTCGCCGCAGAGGGCGACCCCGCGCCCATCGAGGCCGAAGCCGCCGCCGCGGTGCGCGAGGCGCTCCGCGGCGGCCGTGCGGTCTCGATCGAGTACTACTCGGCATCCCGGGATGCGCTGTCAGCCCGGGTCGTCGATCCGATCCGGGTGGTGCTCGTCGGCGATCACAGCTATCTGGAGGCCTGGTGCCGGGAAGCCGAGGGGGTGCGGCTGTTCCGGTTCGACCGCATCGTCGACGCCCACATCCTCGACGAACCGGCGGTGCCGCCGAAGCCGGCCGCGGACGCGCCGCCACCTACCGCACTGTTCGACGCCGACCCCTCGCTGCCGTCGGCGACGCTGCGGATCTCGCCGCGGGCGGCGTGGATGCTGGAGTACTTCCCGATGCGCTTACTCAAGGAATTGCCGGATGGCTATTGCGAGGCGGCCATGACCTATGCGGCCGAGGACTGGCTGGCCAGGCAGATTCTGGGCTTCGGCGCAGACGTGCAGGTGCTTACGCCGCAGTCCCTGGCAGAGCAGGTGCACGCCTCGGCGGTGCAGGCATTGGCCGCCTATTCGGGTTTGGACAGCTGAGTCGCGATCGCGGCGAAGGTCTGGCCGGGTAGCATCATTGCCAACGTCTGGAGGTGACCGAATTGGGTGCTCTACAACCGTGGCACTGGATAATCCTGCTTCTCGTGGTCGTCCTGCTGTTCGGGTCCAAGCGGTTGCCTGATGCCGCCCGGTCCCTGGGCAAGTCGATGCGCATCTTCAAGTCGGAGGTTAAGGAACTGCAGGCGGACAATAAGGCCGACCCGCAGGTCACCCCGGTGCAGCCCGGCTTCACCGCTCCCGCACAGGCCGTCCCGTCCGAGCGGCTCGATGTGCCGGTGGCGCCGCCGGCGAACCCGACCGATACCCGCCCGGCCTGAGCCGGCGATTGGATCGGGCGCCGTGGGCGCCGCTAGGTATACGCCGTGCGCACCCCTAAGTTCCTCATCCACTTCGATCCGCGATACCGGCGCAGTCGCGCCAACCCCGACGGCACGATGTCGCTGGTCGAGCATGTCCGCGAATTGCGCGCCCGACTGCTGATCTCGGTGGCCGGGGTGGCACTGACCACCATCTTCGGGTTCTTCTGGTACAGCCACGGGATCTTCGGGATGGAGAGCCTCGGCGAGTGGCTGCGTCATCCTTACTGCGCCCTGCCGCCGTCCGCGCGTGCCGACATCAGCGCCGACGGCGGCTGCCGGTTACTGGCCACCGGACCGTTCGATCAGTTCATGCTGCGTCTGAAAGTCGGATTGACCGCCGGGATCGTGCTGGCCTGCCCGATCTGGCTGTATCAGATCTGGGCCTTCATCACCCCGGGTCTCTATCGCAACGAGCGTCGGTTCGCGCTGGTGTTCGTCGTCTCGGCGGCGACGTTGTTCATCGCCGGCGCCATCCTGGCCTACATCGTGTTGGCCAAGGCCCTGCACTTCCTGCTCACCGTCGGCAGCGACGTCCAGGTGACCGCCCTGTCCGGCGACCAGTATTTCGGCTTCCTCATCAACCTGCTGCTGGTTTTCGGGGTGGGATTCGAATTCCCACTGCTGATCGTCATGCTCAATGTCGTCGGGGTGCTCAGCTACGAGAAGCTGGCGTCCTGGCGACGGGGCCTGATCTTCGGGGTGTTCGCCTTCGCCGCCATCGCCACTCCGGGGTCGGATCCGTTTTCGATGCTGGCACTCGGCCTGGCGCTGACGTTATTGCTGGAGTTGGCAATTCAGATCGCCCGCTTCCACGACAAGCGGAAGGCGAAGCGGGAGACCGAGGCCGCAATTCCCGACGACGAGGCTGCCCCGATCGAGCAGCCCACGCCGGTTGCCGCGCCGACGAGAACCGGCCCGGACCATGACGACATCACCTGACCCGGGGCCGCATCCGGACTCCCAACTCGCCGACTTCGCCGGACAGCTGCCGTTCCGGCTCGACCCGTTCCAGCTGAAGTCGTGTGAAGCGCTCGAACGAGGTCACGGAGTGCTGGTGTGCGCCCCGACCGGCGCCGGCAAGACGGTGGTGGGGGAGTTCGCCGTTCACCTGGCCCTGGCAGCCGGGCGGAAGTGCTTCTACACCACACCGATCAAGGCCCTGAGCAACCAGAAGCACAGTGACCTGGTGCGCCGGTACGGCCCCCAGCAGATCGGCCTGCTCACCGGCGACCAGTCGATCAACGGCGACGCCCCGGTGGTGGTGATGACCACCGAGGTGCTCCGCAACATGCTTTATGCGGGTTCGGATGCACTACAAGGGCTTTCGTACGTCGTCATGGACGAGGTGCATTTCCTCGCCGACCGGATGCGCGGTGCGGTGTGGGAAGAGGTCATCCTGCACCTGCCCGAGGAGGTGCGGTTGGTGAGCCTGTCGGCGACGGTCAGTAACGCCGAGGAGTTCGGCGGCTGGATCAAGACCGTGCGCGGAGACACCACCGTGGTGGTCGACGAACATCGGCCGGTGCCGCTGTGGCAGCACATGCTGGTGGGCAAGCGCCTGTTCGACCTGTTCGACTACGACACTCCCGCCAACGGCGCAGCGGCGCACCGGGTGGATCCGGAGCTGATGCGGCACATCGCCAATCGCCGCGAAGCCGACCGGATGGCCGACTGGCAGCCGCGTGGTCGGGGTCGCCGGCCGGGCGGCGGTCCGGGCCTGAACCGGCCGCCGTCGCGTCCGGATGTCATCGCCACCCTGGATCGCGAGGGCCTGCTGCCGGCCATCACGTTCATCTTCTCCCGGGCCGGATGCGACGGTGCGGTCAAGCAGTGCCTGCGCAGCCCGCTGCGGCTGACGACCGAGGAGGACCGGGTCCGCATCGCCGAGGTGATCGATCGCCGCTGCGGCGACCTCGCCGACGCCGATCTCGAGGTGCTGGACTACTACGACTGGCGCGAGGGGCTGCTGCGCGGGCTGGCCGCCCACCACGCCGGGATGTTGCCGAGGTTCCGGCACACGGTCGAGGAGCTTTTCACCGCCGGTCTGATCAAGGCCGTATTCGCCACCGAGACACTGGCTTTGGGTATCAACATGCCGGCCCGCACCGTCGTGCTGGAGAAGCTGGTGAAGTTCAACGGCGAACAGCA
>JBAXUD010000246.1:0-5333 GCA_037129875.1 Mycobacteriaceae bacterium | reverse complement strand
ATCGACGACGCCGCACTGGAAGCACGGGCCACTGCCGTGCTCAAATCCGGCTACGGCCAGTATCTGCTGGACCTTCTGGAGCGGCGCTAGACTCGGTTCTCGGCTGGCCCCCCGGCGTCGCCAGTGCCGCGGCTATCGCGGTCGTCAGCGGCACTGCCAGCGCCAGCGCGATACCGCCAACCGCCGAGCGGGCGATCTCAATCGCCACCCCTTCGCTGGTCAGGACGTCGGCCAGTGAGCGGTTGGCCACGCTGAACAGCATCAGCAGCGGTAGCGAGCTGCCGGCGTACGCCAGCACCAGGGTGTAGACCGTGCTGGCGATGTGGTCGCTGCCCACCCGCATCCCGCGCAGGAAGACATCTCTGCGACTCCCGTGACTGAGATGAGCTAGCTCGAACACCGCCGAGGCCTGGGTGATGGTGACGTCGTTGAGCACACCAAGCGAGCCGATGATGAACCCGGCCAGCAGCAGACCCTTGATCGACACATGCCCCAGGTAGGCGGCGACCTCGTTGTTCCGCTCTTGGGACAGGCCGGTCAGATGCGTGAGTTCGATTGCAGCCCAGGACAAAAACGCGGAAAGGAGCATGGCGGTCAGGGTGCCCAGCAGCGCGGCGCTCGTCCGCAGGCTCACGCCATGGGCCAGATAGATCACGGCAAAGAGAATGGCCGACGAGGCCACAAGTGCGACCGGAAGGGCCGGCTCGCCGTCGCGGAGGGCGGGCAGCATGAAGACGACCAGAATGGCGAAGGCGATGACGATGCCGATCAGCGCCCGTAACCCACGCCACCGGGCCACCGCCACGATCACGACGGCGAACACCAGCGCGAGCAATGCCAACGGCAAGGCTCGCTCGTAGTCGTAGAAGCCGTAGCTGGTGGTGCCCTGTTGGTCGACCTGGCGAAAGATCCGGACATGCTCCCCGGCAAGGAGATTCGGTTGACCGGGGCCCTGAGAGAACTCCAGGAGGGTATTGGCGCCGACGTTGGGACCGGAGTCGATGGCGACGACGGACTGCACGCAGGTACCGCTGCCGGCCAAGCCGGCCGCGGGTGGCGCGGTCAGCACCTGGCCGACCGACGGGCTGCCACAGTCGCCGAGAGTGCTGGAGACCACATGGCCGCCCTCGGTGGACACCGATGCGCCCTCGCCGTTCTGAAACGGTAGCGGAATGTCGACTTTCGACCCGGACGGCCACAGCAGGACCGCTCCGACGGCCATGGCTATCCCCATGAGGGCTAGCGTGACGACGACGATCCGGGCCGCCACTGGACTCAGCGGCGCACTGAGGCCGTTGAGTGAGTGGGAGTGCGAGTGTGCCACCGGCTACTGCCGATAGCTGGCCAGGAAGTTGCCCAGCCGCTCAATGGCATTGGCCAGATCGCGCGCCCATGGCAGGGTCACGATGCGCAGGTGGTCCGGCGCCGGCCAGTTGAAGCCGGTGCCCTGGGTCACCAGGATCTTCTCGTCCAGCAGTAGGTCCAGGACGAGCTTCTCGTCGTCGACGATTTCGTGCACTTCAGGATCCAGCCGCGGGAAAACATAAAGCGCACCTTCGGGTTTGACGCAGGAAACACCCGGGATCTCGTTGAGCTTCGTCCAGGCGAGATCGCGCTGCTCAAGCAGACGCCCGCCGGGTAGCACCAGGTCATCGATGCTCTGATGGCCACCCAGGGCGACCTGAATGGCATGCTGCGCAGGCACATTCGGGCATAGCCGCATGTTGGCCAGCAGGCCGATACCCTCGATGAAACTGGTGGCGTGTTCGGTGGGTCCGGTGATCACCAGCCAGCCGGAGCGGTAGCCGGCCACCCGGTAGGCCTTCGAGAGCCCATTGAAAGTCAAACAGAGCAGATCGGGAGCCAACGTGGCCAGTGAGACGTGCTGGGCGTCGTCGTAAAGGATCTTGTCGTAGATCTCGTCGGCCAGCAGGAGCAGCTGATGTTTGCGGGCCAGATCGACCATCTGCTGCAGCACTTCCCGGCTGTACACCGCGCCGGTGGGGTTGTTCGGGTTGATCACCACCATCGCCTTGGTGCGCGGGGTGATCTTCGACTCGAGGTCGGCGATGTCCGGCTGCCATCCGTTGGTCTCGTCGCACAGGTAGTGCACGGGCGTGCCACCGGCCAGCGAAGTCGACGCGGTCCACAGCGGGTAGTCCGGCGCGGGGATGAGCACCTGGTCGCCGTTGTCCAACAGCGACTGCAGCGTCATGGTGATCAGTTCGGAGACGCCGTTGCCCAGAAAAACCGAATCCACGTCGAACCGGGGGAAGCCGTCGACGAGTTCGTAGCGGGTGACCACCGCGCGCCGCGCGGACAGGATGCCCTTGGAGTCGGAGTACCCCTGCGCATAGGGAAGGGCCTGGATCATGTCGCGCATGATGACGTCGGGGGCCTCGAAACCGAACGGTGCCGGGTTTCCGATGTTCAGCTTGAGGATGCGGTGGCCTTCGGCCTCCAGTCGCGCGGCATGGTCATGCACCGGACCGCGGATCTCGTAGAGAACGTCCTGCAGTTTGGTGGACTGCGCGAAGGTCCGCGGCCGCGGGTGGTGGCCGGTGCCGTGCCACGGCAGGTGATGGGTGGTCACAGTCCCAATTCTCCCACGCCGGTTCAACCTTTTTTCCAGTCACATCTCGCGCTCGGTTTCGCTACATGCCGGAAACGGCCCTTAATTACCAGGTCCGCGGGCTGTTAGCTTGCTGCAGGACTCACAGGAGGCGTACAGCATGAATCGAGTTATCACGCTCGCGATGGCGGCCGGCGCGCTGGCGGCTGGCCTGGGCTCCGCCGGACAGGCTTCCGCGGATCCGGCCCCGCTCAACGGCAAGTACGCGGCCGCCAACGGATCCGACCAGTTCTACGTGACCGTCACCTCGAACTGCCCCACAGTCACCGACGGATGCACCGCCAGCCTCGTCAGCAACCGCGGCTGGACCAGCGTGGCCACCCTGACCAACGGCCGCTGGACCTACAGCGTGACCAAACCGGACGGCGTGATCTGCGGCGATGGCAATTACGCCGACGTCGTCATCCGGTACTCGTTGGACGCCACCACCCTCGCCGGAACGATTACCGCTGACTCCAATGGCGAGTGCCCCGGTGGACAGGTCACCCAGGCGCCAATCCAGCTCACCAAGGTCGGATAGTTACTGCGCGTCTCCCGGCTCTGAACCGATGTCGGAGTCGTAGCGTTGCAGAGCCTTGCTGAGTCCGGCGCGACTGGTGATGCCCAATTTGGGGAACAGCCGGTACAGATGACCGTCGACGGTGCGCGGTGAGAGGCTGAGTTGGGCGGCGATCTCTTTGGTGGTCGATCCGGAGGCGACGAGTTCGGCGATTCGGCGCTCCTGCGCGCTGAGTGGGGCGATCTCGCCCAGGGATTGTTTGAACGAGGCTCCGGCCGCGCGCAGTTCGGCGCGAGCCCGTTCGGCCCACGGACGCGCACCCAGTCGATCGAAGTCGTCGGCCGCCAGCCCCAGTGCGGCCCGGGCCTCGGTGTGGTGCCGCCCGCGGCGCAGCCACATGCCTTGGGCCAGAAGGATTCTGGCGTGCTCAAAGGGGAACTCGGCGATACCGGGGTGGGTGAGCGCGGACTGGTAGAGCTCACCGGCTTCGGAATCTGGCGCCGTCATCGCCGATATCGCGATGGTCAGGGCCGCCACGCGCGGGGACAACTCGGCCAGGTTCAGTCGCACCGCGTCAGCCGCAAGCCCGCAGGCCTCCTCGAGACGTCCGGCGTGTAACGCCGCCTCGACGGAGTCCAGCATGTATTCGCCCACCTCGTGAATGTTGCGCCACCGGGGCCATTGTCCGGGCGGGCTGATCCTGGCCAAGGCTTGATACGCGGCTTCGTAGTCGGCCTCGGCAAGCCCCACCCGCACCGCGATTCGGTCCGCGGCATCGAGGAGTCGGTGCAGGCCGCGGGTCTTGGACCAGGCCGTCACTTCAGCGGCGTAGCGGCGTGCGGTCTCCACATCGCCCCGTCCCGCCGCCAGGACCCCGAGGTCGGCGAGCAACTGGTGGCGCCGCAGCTGACTGCCCTCGACCTGCTGCGCCATCGCCAGGCAGGCCGCCCCGACCTGCTCGGCCTGCGACCAGTGCCCGGCGGCGATCAGGTCCAGAACCACCACCCGCCCGCTCTCGATGGCATCGACAGACGCGCCGTGCCCGCTGAGCTGTGTGAAAGCCGCCTGAAGCGGAGCGCGAAAGTCGGCCATGACCCCGGCGCAGTACGCCGGAAACGACAGCAGCGCCATCCGCTGCGCCGGCACCTGCGGTAGCAACTCGACGTACCCGCTCAGCATCGAGCGGATGGCGTTCGCGGTGCCGGCGATGTCGTCGATGCCGGTGCGGTACATCAAGACCGCCGGGTCCAGCCGCCTCTCCAGGGTGAGCAAGGCGGCGTTGGTCTGCTCCCGGTGCCGGAGGCTGCCGGAATAGTTGGTGATCGACATCAGCAGGTAGGCCAGCCGATTCACGGTCTTGTCGTCGAGGGTGTCGGCGTGGGTCAGCGCATCGAGTACCCGCCGGTGAGTCGAGATCACCTCACCGTCGGCGTGAAACGCACGATAGGACTCCGCCAGGACCGCGAGCGCCGAGTCTCTCGCGGAGGCCCCGGTGCTTTCGAGAAGATTCTCGACCCCGCCGGGCTGGCCGGCCCGGGCGGCGACGAAGACCGCGTCGGCGAACAATGTGGCCCGGCGGTCGGGGTCAGTACTCAGCTCGGCGGCCCTGCGCAGCCACTCCGCACCGACCGAAAGTCCGCCTCGACGAATGGACAGCTTCGCGGCCCGGGCGAGCACGTCGGCCACGTCCTGGTCAGGTTCGATCGCCGCCGCAGCCAGATGGGCGGCACGGCGCACTAGCACCTCGTCGTAGAGTCCGGCGAGGTCACGGTGGGCGTCGCGGCGTTCGTCCGGGCCAGCCTGATGAATCACCGCAGCGCGGACCAGCGGATGACGAAAGATGATGTCCCCCAACGGATTAACCACCAAGAGGCCCGCCTTGACTGCGGGTGCGACGTTGCGCATCACAAACCGGGCCCCTGTCGAGGACGGGACGCTGCCCGGGATCCCGTCCAGCGCTGCCCGCAACAACTCGGCTCGCACGCCGGCGTCGAGCGCCTCCAGTTGGGCGCCGAACACCGCCACCAGACGCTCGGTCAGCGGCAGTGCCCCCAGGCGCTCTTCGATCCGACCGCCGAATCGGGGGAGTTCAACCAAGGCCAGCGGATTGCCTTGTGCAGCATCGAGGATCGCGGCTCTGTTCGCCGTCGGCACCGGCACCCCGGCCCGCTCCAGCAGCCGCAGCGAATCCTCGGCGTCCAG